>JAAZEC010000103.1 GCA_012512495.1 Erysipelothrix sp. | reverse complement strand
GGACCCGCCTTCAAGGCCTTAGACTACGAGAGTCTAACTAATAAACAACGTGCCGATGAGAGCCTGCTCATTGGTGATGCCTACTACGGTTTGATTGAACCCTTGACTCAGATCCATCATTATCGTCTTGATTTTTCAATGAACAGTAAGCTGTTAAGTTTCTGGAAAGACAGTGTCAATGAAGTCTTAAAGAAGAAACTTATTCATAAGAGTGTCCTAATCGATCTCTCAAGTGAGGAATACAGCCAGTTGTTAGATCCGGAGAGTTTATCCATAACAATCATTAGGCCGACATTCCTCAACTCTGGCAAGCTCGTTTCTTTCCACGCGAAGAGGGCCAGGGGTTTGATGGCTCGCTTCTTGATTGAGAACCCACAAAAAAAGGTTGAAGATTTCAACCTTGAGGGCTACTTACACGTTGGTAACTACGTCTTCACGAAAGACTAGCTCGTTATTTTCAATTCTATCGACAATGACCAGGGATTTCAGATCGTAGCCGTGAGCTCTTATTCGCTCACCACCATCTTGGAATCCTTTTTCTATCGCGATACCAATGCCAACCACGGTCGCTTTAGCCTGTTCGACAATCGATATCATGCCATTGAGTGCTTCACCATTCGCTAGAAAATCATCAATGATTAGAATCCTCTCACCTGGGTGAATGAAACGCTTATCAACTCGAAACAGGGATTCCTTCTGTTTGGTATAGGAGAAGACCTTCTCTGTGTAATAATCCTCCACCATGAGGGAGGAGTTTTCCTTTTTAGCGAAGACCACGTTACAATCGAAGTACTGGGCAACAATACAGGCGAGTCCGATACCGGATGCCTCACAGGTAACAATTTTATCAATCGGTGTTTGGAAATAGTCACGAAAGGCTTGTCCCATCTGATTGAACAGTTTCACATTCAATTGGTGGTTTAAAAAAGAATCGGCCTTGATAATGGAATTACCAAGGACCTGAGCCTCTTCTATCATAATTTTCTGAAGCTGTTCCATTAACTTAAAACCAATCCTCTCATTAGATGCCGTTTCTCATTGTCCCTCTCATTTAGGAAATTCATCAGTTCGGCCGTTGTATACGTTAAGACTCTGGTATCAGGTAAGTCCTTGAAGGTGTTGTAGACGAATTTCTTATCATCGGAAATGCACTCAAAGAGAAGAATCGGCCTCTTCAAATCATACTGTTGGTTGTCCTTCTCGAACTTCAAGGAAGTATGGTGTACCCGTTCGTGTACCAGTTTAATTTTCTCCATCATGATTTCATAGTTTGGCACTTCCTCTTTAAGGAGAGCCTCGTAGTTATCACGATTCAAACCAACCTGGTTATCCTTCTGAAACAATATTTCAAGGTCGACCAGCTTCTCAATCACCTCAGTGGCTTTGTCTTCTGGAAGATGTGCATGGGTGCTGATAAGATCAAGGTCTGCTAGTAAGTCTTGTTGGGTACTAAAGAGGGCGAGTACTTCGAGAACGTCGGGGGATGATAGTAGCATCTGATACCTTCTTTCTGAGATAAAAAAAGCCGCAAAACGGCTTAACTGACTTTTGATAAATCCATGTAGGCGATTTCGGTAGGAGTTTCGCGTCCAAACAGCACAATTAAGACAATCGCGCTTTGATCTTCATCGCTCATTGATTCCACAACCCCATCCATTCCTTTGAAAGGACCATTGAGGATATTGACATGATCGCCAATTGCGAAATCAACAACAATCTTGTGATCGGAGAGACCCATACGTCGCATAATCGATTCAATTTCTTCTGGCGAAACCGCAAATGGCTTGGCTCCACCACCGGAAGAACCGATAAAGCCGGTAACGCCTGGCGTATTACGAACGACAAACCATGCCTCATCGGTCATGATCATTTCGACAAACAAATAACCCGGAAAGAGGTTCTTCATTTTCTTGATTTCTTTGCCGTTCTTATAAGTTATTTCTTCTTCTTCGGCCACTAAGATTTGAAAGAGGTTGTCCTCAATCTCTAGTGTCTCGACGCGCCGCTCAAGGTTTTCCTTAACGCGGTTCTCATGACCTGCATACGTGTTGACCACGTACCACTCTTTTTTTAGTTCGCTCATCTAAGCCACAATTCCTAGAAGGCGCAGTAAAATAGCAACGACAAAGTCTGCACCTACGAAATAGATCATAAACAAGACAATAAATGTGAAAACGGTCGTACTGTATTTAGTCATTTCCTTTGGTTTAGGCCAACGGATCCTGCTTTTTACTTCTTTACTGATGCCAGCTATTGAAAACCATTCTAACATGACGTCTCCTCCTATTTCGTTTCACGATGAAGTGTGTGTTTATTGCAATGTTTGCAGTATTTATTCACTTCTAGACGTTCGTGATGTGTAAGTTTGTTAATTGTTGTTGTGTAATTACGATTCAAGCATTCGGTGCAGGTCAATATCACTTTATTCTGTTTAGCGTTCATAATGTTCACCCCAACTTGCCTTGATAGTTTACCACAAAGCCTTATTATGAGTCAAATAACAGCTTCCACTGCCTTCTAATCTTCTGAAGTGTATTATCCACTTGTTTAGAAGACATCTGGGTAAACTCTCCTATCTGAGCATAGGAATAGACAGCATTGCGATAACGAAATACCTTTTGTTCCAAATCATCCAGCTGGTTGCTTAACTCTGTCGCACTCTTCAGGATGCTCTCAGAATTCGCATAATAGACAGGATCGTTATCCATCTGTGGCGTAGAAATTATCTCACTCAAGACGATCTGTTCCTCCACACTCATTGGTGAATCGTAAGGCACAGCATACTTAAGTTGCTGATAGCTCTTAGAACCCTGCTTACGGACCAATAGTAGAATGCGGTTTTTGACCAGCGTCAACATATAGGCGCTAAATGGCACTTCCAGTTCGGACCGGAAGTAGTAGATGGCATCGTGAAACGCATGGAGCGCTTCCTGATACGCATCATCTAGGGTGAATGAGTAGCTCTGCTTATCAAAGCAGACATTATGAATTATCTTCCACATAAATCTCTCAAATTTCCCAACCAATAAATCAAACGCTACATCATCTGCCTGCAAAACGTAATACATCATTTCATAATCATTAATTCCTTGTGTTTGTGTCACTTCATGAACCTCTTTCTATTTTGATATTAATTCATAAAGAAGAACTCCTGTCGCAACTGACACATTTAGGGAATTCACCGCTCCCAACATCGGTATTACTACTCGGTAATCACATTGTTTCAAGACACTGCTCGAAATGCCCCTGCCTTCTGAACCAACCACTAGGACAACGGGACGATCCTTTGGCATTTCCCTATAATCCTGTGCCTGAGTATTATCTGCTCCAATAATCCAGAAGCCCCTTTCTTTGAGCGACTCAAGCGTCCTAGCCAAATTCGTCACAATCGAGACTGGAACTGTTTCAATGGCCCCTGTCGACACCTTCGCGACTGTAGCATTCAAGGAAACAGAACGATGCTTACCAATAATAACACCCTTAACCCCCGTCGCGTCGCAAGTCCTCAGAATAGCCCCCAGATTATGAGGATCTTCCAATTGATCGCACATGACAAGGATGGGATTGCTAGAAAGATCTAAATTCGAAACCAAGGATTCCAGTTCAACAGGCTCATAGCCTGAAAAAGCTACCGCGACTCCTTGATGGCTACCATCAACCAATCGATTCATTTCTTTCACATCGACCTCTCTATAGGAAATTTTCTTCCTTCTAGCAAGGTCAACTAAATCTTGGTGCTTCCCCTTGACGATTACTAACTCGTCAATAATTTCAGCTGACTTCATTCTTTGAAGTACAGCGTTCTTCCCGTATATCCATTGTCTCATAACTTGACTCCTTTAAAGTCCCATATTAATCCCATATTAGTCCACATATTCCCGATACTTTTTCCACAATTGTTCTAAACGTTCATGTTTCTGTTCTAAATACAGGTAACCCCACAACGCTTCAAGGCCTGTGGCCACTCGATAGCTGATAACATCCGCATTCTTAGCAATGGAAGATGATTTATGATTTCTCCCTCTCTTATAGATGAGAAGCTCTTCCTCACTGAGCTCATTAGTCTTCAACAAATGGTTCATAAAATCTGCTTGAGACTCCGCGCTCACAAAAAGAATCGAGCGCTTCAACAAGGTCTTAGCCTGTGTAATCGATTTACTAACTAGATACTCACGCACCTGTAGCGACAGCACCGCATCCCCAATATAGGCAAGAACACTACCATTATGGTCACTCATAGCACACCAGAATCAACTAGTTCTGCCCTAAGCTTATCGGCCAGCGCGAAATCCTTATCAGCCTTCGCGGTTTGCCAGGCTCTAACTTTTTCAAGGTTTTCCTGGTCGACCAATAGATCGAACTCGATCCCAAGCATGTAGGCCATCTTCACCAGAGCATTAACCAAAGCACTCACTTCACTCAGATCTAAATCTCTTTGTCTCACTAACTGGTTCAGCTGTTTCACACGCTCAAAAAGCACCATGATCGCATTAGGTGTATTCAAATCGTCAGACAAGGCTTCTATGAATTCATTCAGACTGTCAGTGTGGATAACTTCCTGCCAACTATCCCTAAGCTGTAACATTAAGGCTGCGTTCTTGAGTGCACTCTCCAATTTCTCAACTTCGGTCTGAGACTGTTTAATCACAGCATCCGTGATGGAGATGTTTTGGCGGTAATGATTCTGAATCAAAACCCAGCGGGCGACATTCGATCCTAGCTCCTTTACGAAATCCTTTGCCCAGACGACATTGCCCAAAGACTTACTCATCTTCTGGTGATCAATATCCAACATAGCATTGTGTATCCAATAGTTGGCTAGGCTCTCATGATGCAGGGCACAGTTTTGGGCATTCTCATTCTCATGATGGGGAAACTTAAGATCCTGTCCACCACCATGGATATCAATTTTGTTCTTTTGAAATTCCTGATGAATCATGACGACACATTCGGTATGCCAGCCTGGTCTTCCTTTGGACCAGGGGCTATCCCAGCTGATACCTTTGTCTGTCTTCTTCCAGACCACAAAATCTAGTGGGGAATTCTTCTCTGTATTCTCTTCAATCCGTGCACCGACCCTCAACTCATCAAGATTTTGATGAGACAGCTGTCCGTAGGTTTTCACCGTATCGACGTTGAAATAGACATTGCCATCCTTCTCGTAGGCCGCCCCATCATCAATCAGGTCCTGGATGAAACTAATGATGCCCTCCATCGTCTGTGTGACGCGAGGCAAAGCATCAGGACTGACCGCATGGTAGAGTCTACGGATGTCTTCATAGGCAGCGATGTAGTGCTCCGAGACCTCAGCTTCAGATAAGTTTTTATCGATTGCTTGGTCGATAATCTTGTCGTCGATATCGGTGTAGTTGGAGACATAGGTCACTTCATAACCGACGGCTTCCAAGAGTTTCTTAAGCGTGTCAAAAACGACAATAGGACGAGCATTGCCGATGTGGGCATGGTTGTAAACGGTGGGTCCACAGACATAGAGACTCACTTTGTTTTCTTCGATGCTTTTAAAGACTTCAAGTCTGTTAGTTTTTGTGTTAAATAGTTTTATCATATGGACATTATACCATAGAAAAAGCCAGCCTTTCTATGAAAGGCTGGCCTTAATAAGCTAGTTTAAACTGCTCTTTAACCTAATTCAGCGATATACTTGATAACGCGAACCATTTGTGATGTATAAGATGATTCGTTATCATACCATGCTGCGACTTGAACGTGAGTCTTACCATTTGATAATGGAGTGACAGCTGTTTGAGTAGCATCAAAGATAGAACCATATTTTGAACCAACGATATCGCTTGAAACGATTTCGTCTTCATTGTAAGCGTAAGATTCATTTGCTGAAGCTTTCATCTTGTTGTTGATAGCTTCAACAGTAACTTCACCGTCAACGACAGCTGTAAGAAGTGTCAATGAACCTGTTGCTACTGGAACACGTTGAGCTGCACCGGAAAGTTTTCCTTTAAGTTCAGGAATAACAAGTCCAATTGCCTTAGCTGCACCAGTTGTGTTAGGGATAATGTTTTCAGCAGCTGCACGAGCTCTTCTTAAATCGCCCTTGCGGTGAGGACCATCCAATGTATTTTGGTCACCTGTATAAGCGTGAATAGTCGTCATAATACCACTTTCGATAGGTGATAATTCATGTAAAGCTTTAGCTAAAGGAGCCAAGCTGTTTGTTGTACATGAAGCAGCTGTGATAATAGTATCTTCAGCCTTAAGGATATCGTGGTTTACATTATAAACAACAGTTGGTAAATCGTCTCCAGCAGGTGCTGAGATAACAACCTTTTTCGCACCAGCATCAATGTGTGCTTGTGATTTAGCTTTTGAAGTATAGAATCCTGTACATTCAAGTACAACGTCGACTCCCACTTCTCCCCATGGAAGGTTCTTCGCATCAGGTTCACTATAGATAATAATTTCTTCACCGTCTACAGTAATTGAATGATCTCCATAGCTTACAGTATGAGCCAAGTCATATGTTCCTTGAGTTGTGTCGTATTTCAATAAGTGAGCAAGCATTTTAGGGCTTGTCAAGTCATTGATAGCAACGATATCGTAACCTTCTTGACGGAACATTTGTCTAAATGCTAGACGACCAATACGTCCAAATCCATTAATTGCAACTTTTACTGTCATAGTATTTCCTCCTTAGTTTGACAACTACATTATAGCCTTTCAGTTACGTCCTGTCAATTGTGATAAATTTAACGAAATCTGACATTTTTATCAGAATCAGTAGCTATCACTATTGAATAGTGGCTTCTGAAAAGCGTTGATTGCTGAATCAGACGTCCTTACTTTTACGTTATACAATCGCTCGAAAAGTGACGAATGATTCAACCGTGCATACAAGTGCACCTGTTTACTCACCAGAGCCTCTGGCACAATCTTCTTAATATCTTCCACCAGACTCATATGGAGCTGTAGGCTAGAATATTGTGAGAGGACAAACGAAAGCAACTTTAAGATGGAAGCTGTATCTTTATACACAATCTCATCAATCATAGCCTCCTGGGATTTCGAACTCATTCGAACGGACGCTCGCAATTCACCTTGCGCATCATAGACCCCAATATAGCGACCATCGATTGCTCGAAGATGCTGCTTCATCTGTTCATAGTATGCTTCATTTCTCACAAAATAACCATTGAAGTACTTTGTGTAATATTGATAAAGTTCCAACAAATCCGCATTCGCAATATTCAGGCGCACACCACTGGAATCCGTAATCGGAATCATGTTGCGCTTGATATTACACACCTGGTGAAAGAAGACCGGTTCGAATCGAAACTGATTCAAATCAAAATCCCGCTGATGAACCAGCGTAATCAATTCCAGGTTTTCTCGCTCCATCAGTACCCGATTCAACAGATATTCCAGATAGCCTTGATACCTTCTTTCCTCAATCGTGTAGAAACTATGTAAGATCGAGGTATCGATGGTCTTACCATGGAGAACCATTTGATGGGGCGCTACTTGGCAGCTAGCAATCACTTGCTGTTCATCGAGTAGCACATAGCTTTGTTCTCCGTTATAAAAGTGTTCAAAGTAAGAATCAATATTTCGCGGATCCTGCATGAAATATTGTTTCCAGTGTTCATAAATAATGGACTGATGGGCTTCGCTTGCTTTCATTACTTTCATAATTAATTAGTCGACCTCGCGTTCCTCGTAATCTACATCAATCACTTCGGATGAAGAAGCATTATTAAATGTCGTTTCCGAATAATCCGGCTTAGAATCATCCCTGGTCCACCAGTTACGAATCTTCCCAATCACCCAGAAGATCAAGACTGCCAACAGAATATAAGGTAGCAGCTGAAATAGTATCTGAAAAAAGAATGACAACACAATAATAATTAAGAAAAAGACTAAGATTGAATACATGTTTTACCTCCTATTCCTTGATCCTATTGGCAGCATCTTCCAGTTTATCCAGACGATGCTTAATGCCCGATTTACTGATGGACTCACCATGTTCCAACAGGTATTCCTGAGCCAACTCCCTTAAAGAATGCTCCGGATACTTCAGTCGCAAATGCGCGATCTCCTGAAGCCTTGGTTCCATATGGTCCAGTCGCTTATAGGCAATCAACTTCTCGATTAAGTCCACTTGTTTCCGACCCGTCTCCATGCTCTTCATTTCATTGGAAACCTCACAGTTATCCAAACGAGTCAATGAGTTATGGAAATCACGATGAATCCGGATATCCTCAAACGTCAACAGTGCCTGATGGGCACCCACTAGCCGTAGCACATCGGAAATCTGATCCGAAGCTTTAAGATAAGCAACGATTTCATG
>JAAZEC010000102.1 GCA_012512495.1 Erysipelothrix sp. | reverse complement strand
GATAGTAGTAGTCACAGAGGAGTTCACCGGCGAGTTTGGTAATACCGTAGATGGTGTTGGGTCTCATGGGCGTTAGGTAGGGCGTGTTGTCGCGTGGACTCTCTGAGCTGAAGACCCCGATAGAAGAGGGTGAAAAGAATTGGAGCTTGAGTTCTTTGGCGACTTCGAGTGCGTTTATAAGCCCCTGCATGTTGATATCCCAGGCGAGGGGCACATTTTGTTCAGCTTTGACGCTGAGGATAGCTGCGAGATGGATGAGCGTGTCGGCTTCATGTTTCTGACAGATGTCAAGGAGTCGCTGTTTATCGAGAACATTGAGTTCTTCCTTGGGTTCACTGCAGTTGGACAGGTTGACGTCGCTGGCTATGACTTCATAGTTTTCTCTGAGATAGCCAACGAGTTCTGAGCCGATTTGCCCGTTAGCTCCGGTGATTAAAATTCTTTTCATTGATTAAATAACTCCTAATTCTTTGCCAACTAACTCGTAGATGGCGAGGGCTCGATCGAGCTGTTGTTTGGTATGGGATGCGGTGGGCATGTTACGGATTCGTCCGGTGTTCATGGGGACGGTGGGGAAGACGATGGCTTTCGCGTAGACTCCCTCTTCGTTTAAACGTTTAGAGAACTGTTGGCTGAGCTTTTCGTCCCCGAGGATACAGGGGGTGATGGGTGTCTTGGAGTTGCCGATGTTGAAGCCAAGGGCTGAGAGACCTTGTTTCAGGTAATCTCCGTTTTCCCACAACTTATCATGGAGGTCTGTCGATTCCATGAGGATGTTGATGGCTTCGATGCTGGCGGCAGCGCTAGCTGGTGTTAGTGAGGTTGAGAAGAGGAAGGGTCTGGCTCTGACTTTGAGCCAGTCAATGAGTTCTTGTGAGCCTGCTACGTAGCCTCCTACGACTCCGATCGCTTTGGATAATGTTCCCATTTGGAAGTCGACTTCTTTCTGGAGTCCGAAGTGTTTGACGGTTCCTGCTCCTTGGCCCATGACCCCGGTGCCGTGGGCATCGTCGACGTAGACCATACAGTCATATTGTTTGGCGATGGCTACGATTTCGTCCAGTTTGGCGATGTCGCCGTCCATGGAGAAGACACCATCGGTGATGATCATTTTCTTAGTATAGTTGTTTCCGGCAGTTTCGATTTGTTGTTTCAAATCGTTCATGTCGCTGTGTTGGTAGCGGATGATGGTGGCACGGGATAAGCGGCAACCGTCGATAATGGAAGCATGGTTGAGTGAGTCACTGAAGATCACATCGTTTTTGTCCATGACGGCGGAGATGGCGCCCATGTTGCAGTTGAAGCCTGATTGAAAGGCAATCGCTGCTTCGGTATGTTTAAATTGAGCGATTTTGGCTTCGAGTTCTTCATGGATGTCCATAGTACCGTTGATGGTTCGAACAGCCCCTGCCCCGACTCCGTACTTCTCATTGGCCCTGTTGGCCACAGAAATCAAACGTGCATCATTAGCGAGTCCTAGGTAGTTGTTACTGGAGAGGTTAATGAGCTCGCGACCATTGATGTGGATGATGGGTCCGTTGGCTTCTGATAGGGCGTCGATTTCGTTGTAGAGCCCCTGCTCTTTGAGGTTATCGAGGTTACTTTGTAGGTATTGGGTTAAGACTTTGCTTTGCATGGTGGTTCCTCCTTCTTAACGGTACATTTCTTTTTCGATGAGATTGTTGATGGCTGAGAGATCGAATGAGAGGTTCATTTCAAAATAGTGCCGTAGCAGTGGATGAACCATGTGTTCGATGAATTCGAGATAGAAGTCGTAGTCTTCTTCGGATTCTAGGGTTTCATGGGGTGCTTCTGAGAAGGAATGGGAACAGTGTGGCAGCCTCATGTTGATGTTGGTGTGTTTCTTGATGGGGGTGATGAGGATTCGCCAGTCGGCGTCGAAGTTGTAGACATACATGAATTGGCTGACCTCTTCGAAGACTTCACCGATGGTGGTTTCGTTCTCGATCCCGCGTGGTGTGCTGTAGACGTAGTCTTCCCATTCGAAGAGATTGGAGATCTCGTCTAGAACCTCGCCGGTATCGTCGAGTGTATAGAAGCTGTGCACGTAGGAGTCGGTGTACTGGTAGCCTATTTGTAACAAACGGTGGAGGTCATGGAGGCTCATGTCGGGGTCCACGATGAAGTGGCGCTCGACATTGTAGTTGTCTAGGAGTAGTTTAGTCTTGATTTCGATGGCGTCGGTGTTAGCGTAGACATCGGGGTAGTTCTCTTCTAGCATCATGAAGAAGCTATCGGCTTGTTTGCGTTGATAGTGGATGCCTTCGAACCAGTTCATTTCGTCAATGAGGTCACTTTGGAGATAGGTGTCTTGGTCGAATCGATCGAAATCAGAGATGAAATCATTGAATGAGGAGACGAGATCTTCGTATCTGGTTTCCAGATACCTGGTTATCTTCTTGGTGGGGATGGAGTGGAAACTCAATTCGTCATCACTGACAAGCTGATTGATGACGGTCTCATTGATCATTTTGGAACGATAAAACTCCCGCATTAACTGGGTTATGAGGTCTTTTGATTTATTTTTAGCTGGCTTTTTGATCCCGTAGAAAATAACCAAATAGCTCGATGGAACGTGCATCAGCAGCAACAGATTGCGGCGTTTGAAGCGTTTGACCATCATGGCCCATTGGTTAAATGACTTGTCCGCTTTTTGAGGACTACCTTCTTGATTGAAGAATTCTAATGTACTATCACTGGCGAATATTCTCATAGAGTCTCCCTTTTCACCATTATACTTCATTTAATGATAATCGTGTAGGTTTCATTTTCTTTCCTTAAATGATAATATGTAAGTAGAACTAAGGATTGTCCGATTGTTATCGATACTTGCTAATGAATTGAAGCATGCCCTTCAAGTAAGGTGGCATGTTTGAACCAATCAGCGCTTTATAGGCTCCCTGATTGTTTAGTAGACCAAGTTAGAAAAAATGAACCTGAGGCGAGACCAATGAAACTACGTGCCAGCAAGAACAGTATTATAGCTGTATTAGGTTTTTCGTGCATCTTTGCGTATACCTTTGTTTTCTTATTGGAGCCTTCGATTGTTTTGAACCTGGTACCGGATAATCCGATGCCACTCTGGAGCTATTTTGTCTTTATCATACCCGCCCACGCTTTGGGCTTGTTACTGTGTGGTATCTTCTTTAGGTCCGTGAAGGATAGCTTAATGGTTGTGAACACCGGTTCCATCATTATTCTCTTACTGTTTAGTTCCCTGTTGACCACGAACATCCATCTCCAACAACTTGCCTTGATTTTGTCGGGTTTTGTTTCTGGCTTAATGATTGCCTCGGCTGGCAACTATCTTAGGTACTCTTTGGTTAAAGATAATTACATGGTACTGAGTGCGATTGCCCTGATAGCGACCAATGGCATCTTCGGAGTCATAAGATTATTAGCAGTTTACTTCAACTCAGCGACGGCTTTAACCTTCATGATTGTTTTGTTTACCATAGGTGCGCGGATGGTAACTAACCTGGGTGTCTTCGAAATTAAGGAAACAGCTCACCATGGTAGTCCGATTAAACCACTCGTGACCCTCTTCTTGTTTATTCTAATTGTTAGTATTAATACCACCTTGTTTCAAGAATATATTTACTCTACCGAGTACATTGATCCTCAATTATCCCTAATAAGTTATATGTTAATTTATATTGGTGTAATCATTCTAATGCTATTCGTTACAAAGAGAAACTTCTTCAGGGGTTACTTGTTGCTTGCGATTGCGCTCATTACCCTGAGTACGGTACTGATTGGATTAATCGAGTATAGCTTCCCTTTGATTTATATCGTGTACATCCTAGTGATTGTAGCGACTGGTTTGTTTGATCTGTTCTGGTTTAGTATTCTGGCTCAGGTGATCGAGTACTCCAGGAACCCACCGGCTACCTTTGGCTTTGGTATCCTAGCCAGAGTGATTGGTAAGATCGCAGGTCTCCTGTTAGCGACCTCAATGACAAATCTGAAACTGATTGAGACCCAAGTGGAGATCTTCCTGTTAATGATGGTGATCCTGAACCTGTTCTTACTGCCTACCCTTCATGTCCAACTTTCACAGATTATAGAAAACAATTCCTTCTTGATTCATTTCGGAAAAGAAAAAAGTCAAGCAGTTCCAGAAAAAACTCTTATCGAATCGAATCTTCTAACTATCCGTGAATCAGAGATTCTCAATTTGATCCTTGCGGGTAAGTCGAACAAGCAGATTGCGAGCGAGCTGTTCATCTCTGAGAGCACTGTAAAGAGCCATTTGAGTAGCATTTACTCGAAGTACAACGTGAATAGTCGTGCCGAAATCATTAGTTCTTTCATTAAGCAGGACGATAACAAATCTTAGTGAATAGAATTATATTAGCACTAAAGTATGAGACACAATTTTATCATTTTCATACTTTTGAAGGGTGTTAAACTTCCTGAGACACGCTATACTCTAATCAGGTATAGAGTTCTCAGGCTCATACAAATGAAAGGTCAGGCCTTCAGCAGCCTGACTTTTCTGTTGGTTCAAACATTATTCTCGGAACCATCAAGT
>JAAZEC010000101.1 GCA_012512495.1 Erysipelothrix sp. | reverse complement strand
TACTAGACGACTCAACCTCGGCACTAGACCAAGCCACCGAAGCCCAAATCAACCAAGCCTTCAAAGAAGAACTGAACACGACCACTATCATTAATATTGCCCAGAAGATATCCTCCATCGCGCACTGTGACCAAATCATTGTCCTCGATAAAGGGGAAGTCATAGGCTATGGAACCCATCAGTCGCTTTTAGAAACTAACGAAGTCTACCAAGAAATTTATGAAAGCCAAATGAGAAAGGAGGTCATATAATGTCGAACAACCCTATTATTATCCCCAGCAAGCCTAAGGACACCAAAAAGACACTATCACAACTCTTTTCTTATCTAGGAAAGCACCGGATCTTTATCTTTATCTCGATCGGACTCATGTTGGTCTCAACAGCCGGTTCCCTCTACGGATCCTACGCTATCAGCCCCATTATCAACTTGATAGAGAAAACACTCAGCGGCACCATTACCAACGATGAAATGATGCGCTCGGTAATCATCCTCGTCACAGGCCTTGGCATCGTGTACTTCATTGAAATTATATGTACGTACATCTCCGCCAAACTGATGCTCTTTGTATCCGAAGAAACTACCCACAAGCTCAGGACAGATCTTTATCACCATTTAGTCCGGACCGAAGTCAGCTATCATGACAGACAACAACACGGTGAGCTCATGAGCCGTTTCACCAATGACATTGACGTCATCGGTATGACACTCCAAGATACGCTACGGACCTTTATCAACAACATCCTGACCCTAGTCGGTACACTCATCGTCATGTTGATTCTAAGCCCCGTACTATTCTTGGTAATACTAGCCATCACACCTCTGTTGGTCATACTCGTCGTCTTCGTCTCGAAGAAATCACGCCGTGCCTCCAGGCAACGTCAAAAAGCACTCGGAGCCCTCAACGGCTACATCGAAGAGACCATCGAAGGTAACGCCATTAACCAGCTATTCACCAGAGAAGAGCTAACCCTTGAAGAGTTCAACTCCTTCTCTAAAGACTTCTCCAAGAAATCATTCAGGCAACAGGCGCTCTCAATGCTCATGATGCCCATGATGCAGAATCTGAACATGCTCATCTATGCCTTAGTAGGCATTGCCGGTGGCTACCTATCCATTAACGGACTATTAACCATCGGAGCATTCAGTGCATTCGTCAATATGACCCGTCAGTTCGGGCGTCCAATCAATATGATTTCTAACCAATACACGATGATTAACTCGGCTATCTCAGCCTCAGAACGGGTCTTCGAGGTCATGAATCAGCCATTAGAAGCAGTCCATGACGCCACTAAGCCACTAGAAAATGTCGTCGGTGATGTTGTCTTCGAGAACGTCAGCTTCGGCTACGAGAAGAGTAAACCAGTGCTAAAGAATGTCTCATTCTACGCGAAAGTGAACCAGAAGATTGCCTTTGTCGGCTCAACTGGAGCCGGTAAGACAACCATCACCAACCTCATCTCCCGTTTCTACGAGATAGACGAGGGTAAGATACTCATCGATGGGCAGGACATCCAAGACGTCGATCGCTTCTCCCTCCGCAAAAGCATGGCCATGGTCCTGCAGGATACCAACCTCTTTACCGGAACCATCATGGAGAACATCCGCTACGGTAAGTTAGACGCCACCGATGAGGAATGTATCGCGGCAGCCAAACTAGCCAATGCGCACCACTTCATCAGCAATCTGGAATACGGCTATGAAACAGTCGTTTCCGGGAATGGAGAAGAACTCTCCCAGGGACAACGCCAATTAATCAACATCGCCAGGGCGGCCGTCGCCAACCCCAAGATACTAATTCTGGACGAGGCTACTTCCTCCATCGATACCCGGACCGAACGTCTTGTCGAAAAGGGCATGGACTCCCTGATGGAAGGCAGAACGACCTTCGTCATTGCCCACCGCCTCTCAACGGTCAGAAACTCCGAAGCAATCCTAGTCATTGACAATGGCGAGATCATTGAACGTGGTAATCATGACGACCTGTTAGCCCTCAATGGACGCTATGCTAGCCTGTACAAGGGCCAAAGTGAATTAGCCTAATGAGACAGGTCAACATTGTGCTCGTCTTCAATGAGCAGAAACAACAAGTCCTCATGTGTGAAAGACAAAAAGCTCCCTATAAAGGACTACTAAATGCGATCGGTGGCAAGAAAGAACCCCATGAAACTATGATGGAATCCTGTTATCGCGAAATGGAAGAAGAGAGCGGCATCACCAGCAAGGACATCACGCTGGAGCCCCTCATGAATTTTCAATACTTCAAGCTCGACTATGAACTGTTTGTCGCTGCCGGAGTCCTAAGGAACGAGGTCCAACTGGTCGAAGAAAAAAACCCACTAAAGTGGGTTGATATCAATGAAGACTTTGAAGATCGAAGTCGTTTCGCCGGAGATGGTAATCTCCAGCACATGATGGACATTCTTAAGTACGAGACGTTTGATTTCTAGCTTGATACCAGAAGAACCAGCAAACCAGTGCTTGTAACAAAGAGAAATAGAAGATTTGATACACAACCACCACTCCTAAGCTGTAAGCAATCGCAGCTACGAGGAGGTGGTTTTCTTTTCCCTTGACGTTATACAGCACATTAAAGATGGCCCCAATCAATAGCATCAAGACAGTCGGACTCATTACCAACATGGCCAAGACGCCCCAACCTGCGGCTACCTCATCCGAGGAGGTAGCAAGTATGATAAAATAGACAATGTAAAACCCGATAAAGAAAATCGAGAGTAATGCGCTAGCGATAAGGAGTGTTCTTTTCATAAAAACCCATCCCTTCTTTAGCTCATTATCACAGATTTGATTGCTAACAATCAAGTAGGAGACAACATGAAAAGCATTCTCATAACTGGCGCTACCGGTGGACTCGGCAAAGCCTTCACATCATACTATGACAAAGACCAGAACCATCTATATCTACATGGCACCAGTCTGGACAAACTTACCAAACTTAAAGAGTCCCTGCACTGTGAAGTGACACTCCTTCCGAGTGATTTTTCTGATATCAATCAACTTCATGATTTTATCAAGCAGATCGAGCCACTTCATTTTGATTTGGTAATCAACAACGCTGGCATCGGCCACTATGGTCCCTTCGATGAGATGGAAACAGACCAGATTGAAACCATGATAGATTTGAATCTGAAAGCTCTCACCCTCATTGCCCATACCGTCCTACAAGATATGAAAAGTAGAAGGTCCGGTTACCTCTTAAATGTGGGATCGGTCGCCTCCTATTTCCCTGGACCACTCATGGCCCAGTACTATGCTACGAAAGCCTACGTCTTATCCCTCTCCTCTGCCTTACACGAAGAGGCCAAAGACTATCAGGTGGTCGTATCCTGTCTCTGCCCTGGACCCACGAAAACAGAGTTCCATGACAGGGCACATATCGCGACGGGGAGTGTCCTAAGTTCACTATTCAACGGGAAGCCTGAGCGGGTGGTCCAAGGTGGAATTCGTGATTTAATGAAGAAGAAAAGAGTCTCTTTGCCCGGTGTTGGGCCTAAGCTGTCGGTGTTTTTCAGCAAGCTCATTCCAGATGGTTTGTTCGTCAGTATTATGAAAAACATACAACAGAAGCGGTGAACGTCTTTCTTGACTAAAAGTTACTTTGGGCTTACAATAACAGAAATAGAAAGCAGGTGACAAAGGATGCGACAATACGCTCTCTTTTGTGGAACTAATCAATCTAATTTTTGATTCTTGAGCTTACCATAACTAAATGGATTATGGCAGGCTTTTTTGTGAGCAAAATCGCGCATTTTAGATAGTTTTTTTTATTTGTAAGTAGATGAATATCAATAGGAGAATAGAGAATGAAATATAGCATCAAATGGCCAATCTTGGCCCTAGTTCTAGTCATGTTACTAGTGGGCTGCACCACAGCAAACAATGGCAATACTGGCACTAACAATAACAACAATAACACACCTGAAACAGTTGAAATAACTGATGCACACGGCACATGGACCGTACCAGTTAATCCTAAGAATGTTGTTTCTTTAGACAATCGTACTTTTGAAACTCTTGAAGACTGGGGCATTGAACTAGTAGCTGTTCCTAAGGGAGTTATGCCTGCTGAAAGTTCATACGTGTCCGATGAGTCAGTTCAAGATATCGGAAATCACCGTGAACCTAACTTAGAAATTATCGCTGCAGCACAACCAGAATTAGTCATTATCGGTCAACGTTTTGCTAGTTACTATGAAGAAATCAAAGCTTTAGTACCTGATGCTGTTGTCCTTGACTTGAACTTTGATGTTTCCGAAACATCAAGCACACCAGGTGAAAACCTTGTGAATGGCTTCATTGACACCACTGTAACATTAGGCAAGATCTTTGATAAGAATGATGAAGCAACTCAATTGGTTGCTGATT
>JAAZEC010000100.1 GCA_012512495.1 Erysipelothrix sp. | reverse complement strand
TTTGTCTAAGAGCGGAATTTATTCCGCTTTTTCTTAACATGAAGACACTTCAAGAACTCAAAGACCTCTGTCTTAAAGCAAACTTTCCAATCATGGCCGATGAATCACTCGATTTCATCTTGACCCACATAGCAGAAGGCAGTAGCCTCTTGGAACTAGGTTCCTGTGCAGGCTATTCCAGCATCTATCTGGCTAAGCACCAAACACTTGAGATCACAAGCATTGAGCGTGATTTCGAAAGACACCTGCTTGCCAAGCAACACGTGCAGGACTTTGGTTTGGAAACAAGTATTCACATGATCTATGATGACGCTCTAGTATTTGAACCTAAGAACATTTACGATATCATCGTTTTCGATGCGGCCAAGGCACAGAATCATGTCTTCTTCCAACGCTACTTTCCCTATCTGAAAGAGTCCGGCATACTGTTTATAGACAATATGGACTTCCATGGTTATGTCAGTGAACAGGGTTCGATCAAAAGTCGCAATCTTCGTAAGATGGTTCGGGCGATCAGTGATTTCGAGAAAGAGATAGCACAGCGTGGGGATCTAGAGTCGACACATCTTCCGTTGGGAGACGGGCTACTAATGATTAAGAAAGTTAAAACAGAGAGTTATTTGTGTTAGAATGTGAATAGATTGGAGGATTACTATGAAGAAATTAATTGGTCTAGCGGCAGTAGCTGTTACGGGTGCTCTATTATATCGGGAGTATAGCCGACGTAAATTGGAGGGTGACGCGTTTATTGTAAATCTGGACAATCAAGTTCATAATATTATTGATGAAGTCGGAGCAAAAATTGACACACTTCTTTCTAATATTGAAGACAAGCTTGATGAAGTTGAACAAGAAGTAGAAAAGGCTATAAACGACTAAAAGAGAGTAAATAAAGTGGCAATCGGTAACGACTGATTGTCATTTTAATGATTAAAGGAGTGACAACGTGCAATTAGAAGTCAGCAACTTATCTTTTAACTATGAACAAGGGCGTGAAGATGCATTAAAGGATATTAGTTTTACGGTCGAAAAAGGTTCCTATACCACCATTATCGGACATAATGGCAGTGGCAAATCTACGATCGCGAAGCTATTAGTAGGTCTTTTGGAAAAGAAACGAGGCTCTATCAAAATTGATGGGGTTGAACTCTCTGAAGAAAACATCTACGAGATCCGTGATAAAATTGCGATTGTCTTTCAAAATCCAGACAATCAGTTCATCGGTTCCACGGTCAGAGACGATATTGCCTTCGGCCTAGAGAACCATAATATTGAACCCTCGGCAATGGATAATATCATTAACTATTTTGCGAAAGAAGTTAACATGAGCGACTTTTTAGATCATGAACCTTCAAAACTATCAGGAGGCCAGAAACAGCGGGTCGCACTCGCCGGAGTCTTGGCGATTAATCCTGAGATTTTAATCATGGACGAATCAACCTCTATGCTGGATCCTAAGGGTAAAAAAGAAGTGAACGAACTGGTGAATGACATCCATCATCGCCATGGCACGACTATCATCTCCATCACTCACGATATCGAGGAAGTCAATCGGGCCGATCAGGTCATCGTCTTAAATGATGGTGAGTTGGTCTTTGATGGCTCCCCTAAAGATATCCTCTTACTTCAAAAGGAATTGACGCAGATTCAACTGGATGTTCCTTTTAGTGTCAGACTAGCTAACAAATTAAGCGATAAAGGGATTTACTTACAGGATTTCTTAAACGAAGAAAGGATTGTGGATGAACTATGGCAATTAAGTTTGAAGAAGTAGGTCATACTTACTCACTCAATACACCTTTTGCTTTTAAGGCACTTGAAGGAGTGAATCTTGAGATTGAACCTCATAAAATCACCGCAATCATCGGCTCTACAGGCTCTGGTAAATCAACCTTGATTCAACACCTCAATGCTCTGTTGTTACCAACTGCCGGTAAGGTCACCATTGAGGACAAAGTAATTATCGCCAATGAGAAGCCAAAGAAACTAAAGGCCCTTCGTGAGAAGGTAGGCCTGGTTTTTCAGTTCTCTGAAGCACAGCTCTTCGAAGAAACAATCATCAAAGATGTCATGTTTGGACCTAAGAACTTTGGTAAAACAAGCGAAGAGGCCAAAGAGTTAGCGAAACAGGCACTAGAGCTAGTGGGCATTGAAGAAGACTATTACGAACAATCTCCGCTGGAACTATCGGGTGGACAGAAGCGCCGTGTCGCTATTGCCGGGGTACTAGCTGCCAATCCGTCTATTTTAGTCTTGGATGAACCGACCGCTGGACTGGATCCTCAGGGAACCTACCAGATGTTACAACTGTTCAAGGACCTAAATAAAGAACGTCAAATGACAATCCTGCTAGTAACTCATGATATCGATCATGTGCTTCGCTATGCGGATAATGTGGTTGTGATGGATCATGGACAAATGATTTATCATGATGATAAGTATGCCTTCTTTGAAAATACCGAATTACTGAACAAATTGGAACTGGTAGTACCGAAGGTCATTTCGATGCGTGAGGCATTGATTGATAAGGGACTTAATCTGTCCAAGAAAATATACACGATGGATGAGCTTGTTGAAGCGATCGCCAAGGAGATAAACCATGGATAATATAGCATTAGGCCGCTACCTTCCACTGGACTCCTGGATGCATCGGATCGATCCTCGTTTTAAGATCGTTGGCATGTTGTTGATGTTGGTCTCAATTTTCATTCCCTCTGGCTGGGTCGGTTATGGACTGCTGGTTGCGGTGGTGATCGTTGCTTTGGCCATCTCGAAGATACCCATCAGCTACATTGTTAAATCATTTAAACCGATGTTGTTTATGATGACTTTTCTTTTAGTCATTAACATTCTTGTTATTAGAACCGGTCGCGTCCTGGTCGATTTTGGCTGGTTTAAAGTCTATAGTAATGCCTTGAGTCAAACGGCCTATATTGGGATCCGTTTAGTCTTGATGATTATCGTGACCACGATTTTGACGGCCACGACGAAACCTTTGGATATGACACTGGGCATTGAGGATCTCTTGAAACCGTTGAAGCGTTTTGGGGTTCCGGCTCATGAAATAGCCATGATGATTTCAATCGCACTACGTTTTATTCCGACCTTGATTGATGAGACAACCAGAATCATGAAGGCTCAGTCTTCCCGGGGTGTTGATTTCCAGGAGAGTGGCATCAAAGAACGGGTGATGGGGATCTTGTCATTGATTGTACCTTTGTTTGTTTCGGCTTTTCAAAGAGCTGAAGATTTAGCGGATGCGATGGAGGCGAGGGGTTATTCTCCCGGTCGTTCTCGTACACGTTATAAGCAGCTGAAGATCATGCCACATGACTATGTCTTCTTGACTGGCTGTGTTGTGGTCCTATCAGCTATTATTGGGTTAAGTGTCTTGTGAGTCGTTACAAAGCAGTGGTTGCTTATGAGGGATCCCTATTTAAGGGATGGCAAGTCCAGCCTCAGAGTATCAGTGTTCAAGGTTGTATAGAGAAGACCTTGTCACGGATGGAGAAGAGCGAAGTAAGTATTACTGGTGCGGGAAGAACTGATCGGGGCGTCAATGCTTTGGGTCAGGTTTTTCATTTTGATAGTGAGTTACAGATTCCTATTGAGCGCTTTGCGTTGGCTATCAACAATCAGCTGACGGATGGTATCCATATCCGTAGCATTGAAGAGGTTTCGGACTCGTTCCATGCGCGTAAGGATGCCTTGTGGAAAAGATATCGCTACAAGATTGAGTTGGGTGAGTATCAGCTGTTTGAGAGATATCATGTATTACAGCTGAATCGTGACTTGGACATTGAGGCCATGAAGCAAGTATCGACACTTTTTGTGGGTACTCACGATTTCACTTCCTTTAATACGACACCGTTGTCCATTCGTCCTATACAGGTGAAGACCATCTATGAGATTAGTTTCACTCAAGTGGGAACTCAATTGTGGATTGACTATGTGGGGAATAGCTTTTTAAGATATATGGTGCGTATGTTGACACAGACAATGATTAATGTGGGACT
>JAAZEC010000099.1 GCA_012512495.1 Erysipelothrix sp. | reverse complement strand
GTGACATACTCGCTCTTAAACTTGAAACTGCCATCCAAAGGAACCCGCTTCTCAGCAATGTTCATTCCCGCAATCAGTTTAATACGCGTCGTCACCAAGTTATGCAGGTTCTTATTAATTGTGTTATAAACCAGTAAATCACCATCGATACGGAAACGAATCCTCGTCTCAAACTCCTCCGGCTCAATATGAATATCCGAAGCATTCAAGTTATAAGCCTCAGAAATGATTGAGTTAACCAGCTTAACAATCGGCGCCGAATCAACCCGTGACTCCATCCCCGCATCCTCAAGCTCCTTAGGAGAAAGACGACTCAATGATTCCTCATCAATCGATTCCGCGATATTCTCCGAAGCCGTCGAATACACCCGATTAATCGTCTTCTCAATCTCGCTCTCAAACGAAATCACCGTCTTCACATTCAGACCCGTAATCATCGCCACATCTTCAATCGCCTCAAAATCCAACGGATCCGTCGTCGCAATCGTCAAGGAACCAGACCTCAAGCCAAGACCCACAATCTTATACTTGCGCGCCATCGACTCAGGAATCAAACGAGCAACCGTATCATCCACCAAATAAAGGGGCGACTCAATAAATTCCACATCAAGCTTCTTAGCCAATGTCTCATTGATTTCACGATCACTCACAAAACCAAGCTCCACCAGTGTTTCACCCAAGCGCTTCTTGTTAACCTTTTGATAACCCAGGGCTTCCTCCAACTGTTCATCGGTAATCAGCCCATTACTCACTAAGATCTCACCTAATCGGAAATATTTCATCATACTGTCCTTTCATCTTGATAAATAATCACTCTCGTTATAATATACATTAGAAAGAGGTATATTATGGAACTCATCTATTCTTGTCTATTCTTCATCTTCGGCATCATTATCGGCTCTTTTCTCAACGTCTGTATCTATCGGATACCCCGCGAAGAGTCCATCGTTATCACCGGATCGCACTGTCCACATTGTGGGCACTTCCTCAAACCCTACGACAACATTCCGCTCATTTCATACCTATTTTTAGGAGGCAAATGCCGCCACTGTAAGAAACCAATCTCACTACGCTATCCCCTAGTCGAACTAATAACCGGTCTCTTATTCGTCGCCAACTATCTTCAACTAGGCCTAACTTTTCATTTACTACTCAACCTAATCCTAACCTGTACCCTCATCATTATCACCTTCATCGACATCGATACTCTGATAATCAATGACCGGTTCCACGTTATCATTAGCGCTCTCGCCATCATGAAACTCGTCACTTCACCCGATCTACTACAAAGTTCACTCATCGGTGCCTTCATCATCTCCATACCCTTCTTATTAATAGCAGGGCTCACCGGAGGACTCGGAGGCGGCGACGTCAAACTCATGGCCGTAGCCGGACTCTATCTAGGCTGGCAAAACGTACTCGTCAGCTTCTTCATAGCCTCAATCACTGGCGGACTCTACGCCATCTATCTCATCCTCTTCAAGAAACAAGGGAGAAAAGCAGAAATGCCCTTTGGTCCCTTCCTCTGTCTAGGAATATTGATCGCCAGTCTCTACGCCACTGAACTCATCAACTGGTACATGGGCCTCATGTGACTACTTGTTACCCTCGATATCAGGTAAAGGAATAATCGGATTCTCCGGATTGGTTGAACCATCCGTGTCACCCTTCACATCCGGATTAATCGTACCCACTTCCGTTTCCTTCTCAGGCAGATCATCCACACCCTTAAGGCCATCCGTAGGATAGACACCCTCATACCGTGACTCATCACTAACTTCAAACTTATCAATCGTATAAGCATCAATCGTAAACGTACCCATCTTATCATCAAAGTTGTACGAAGCTTTATTCACAAAGAACGTCGTATTCCAAGAAGTAATATCACTCAACAATGAAGCATAGTCATTATACGAGAGATAAACCTCATACGAATAAGATGCTTTTAATAGCACCGATTCCGTCGTCGGCTTCACGCTCTGTTGAAACGAAATACTATTAATCTGACTAATCATTTCCTTCACCGTATACATGGGATCATTCTTCACATACAACATTGAATCAGGTGAAGCCACCTCAGGTAAAGTAAACGAAGAACTCGAAATTACCGCATTATGTTCCTTAATCAGTGGGAAAATCCAGCGCTCAAACTTAGCCGCCGTCAAATTATCCTCAATCGAATCTAGCTCCGTATTAATCGAAGCCAAACCATCATCCAACTGTTGTTTAAACGTATCATACATCGGCAACGAAGCATCCATGAGCACCTTCTCAGCCTCAAGTTCAGCCTTCAGTGTCTCACCCTGACTCTTCTTCAACTGCGAAGGTGTCCAAACCAGTACATAGAATAAGACAATCACCAAAACCATACCCAACAGAAATAACAACATCTGTTCTCTTTTCGTTATCTTATTCATTATTGTCAACCCCATTTCCACGCAAGGCAACATTCATGACACCCTCATAAGCGCCATCCTCGCCTGCCGTATAGCCCACATAATAAACAGTCTCAAAGAAGTTCGTCCGCTCCAGAATCAAAGCGTAATTAGACATGTCCGCCACGCTCTTAGCACGCACATTCACCATGACAATCGAACCATCATACTCGACACTCTGTAACTCCACATTCGCAGGGCGATTCAAATATAAAACATTAAACACCTGGCGATCAAAGCGGGGAATTACTTCCATCACCTCATTAAGGCTACTAAGCTCAGCCTCCATCGCACCAAGACTCGCCACATCCATCCGCATCTTCTCAACCTCATTCATCCGCGAAACCCGCGAAGAATCATTCAAGTAAGACTCCAGCTTCTCAACCTGGTTATCCAGCATTCTCTGATCCAACAGTAGTGAAATCCAAACACCACCCAG
>JAAZEC010000012.1 GCA_012512495.1 Erysipelothrix sp. | reverse complement strand
GAGGTACCTATCGGATTCGAACCGACGATCACAGAGTTGCAGTCTATTGCCTTACCACTTGGCTAAGGTACCAATTTGCTGTGCCTTATCATTATACATTATCTTCTTGTTTTTGCAAGTGAAATCTAAACTTTTTTGAGAAACTCTTTTTACAGCCTAAACAGCCCGTCTCGTGGTAAAATAAAACCATTAGTGGAGGACGAAAAATGATAGTAGGCTGTGTAAAAGAAATAATGAACAATGAATTCCGAGTTGGCATCGTTCCAGACCATGTCCAGATGTACGTTGGGGCAGGACATCGTTTCCTAATTGAAAATGATGCTGGAATAGCCGCGGGATATACGAACGAAGAATACCAACAAGCAGGAGCGGAAATATTTGAGGATGCTAGTTCCATCTGGAATCAGTCCGAAATGATCATCAAGGTTAAAGAACCACTACCCAGTGAATTCGACTACCTGAGGAAGGGACTCATCATCTTCACGTTCTTTCACCTCGCCGCCAACAGAAGGCTCACGGAAGTGCTCCTCGAAAAGGAAGTCACAGCTGTCGCCTATGAAACCATCACTGACGAAGAGGGACGCTTACCCATCCTGAAACCCATGTCCGAGATAGCCGGTCGCCTCAGTATTCAAGAGGGTGCGAAGTATCTTGAGAAACAATACGGAGGTTCCGGAGTCCTCCTAAGTGGTGTCTCCGGTGTGACCCGAGGTAAGGTACTGGTCCTAGGCTGTGGTGTCGTCGGGCAGAATGCAATCAGAACGGCCATCGGCTTTGGGGCTCAAGTGGTCGTCATGGACAAGAACGGATCTCGCTTAGAAGCCATGGATTTAATGTATCGTAACAATGTTCAAACGGTCTTCATGACCGAGGGAGCACTCAGACGCGAACTAACGAATACCGATGTCGTTGTCGGATCCATCCTGGTACCAGGGGAGAACACGCCAAAGGTCTTACGCCGTGAGCACCTAAAGCTACTAAGACCTGGCTCAGTAATTGTCGATGTCGCCGTCGACCAAGGTGGTTGTGCCGAAACATCAAGACCCACCACGCATGATAATCCCATCTACATTGAAGAGGGCATCATTCACTATTGTGTCTCAAACATGCCAGGCTGCGTACCATTTACCTCAACCAATAGCTTAGTCAATGCGACGATGTTCCATGGACTCCATATTGCGGGTTCGGGGATTGAAGCGGCCGTCTTGTTTGATTCCCATCTAGCTCAGGGGATCAATTGTTACAAGGGTCATGTGACCCATCAGGGCTTGGCACATTCCCTAGAGATGGAATATGTCAATCCAATCAGTCTAATGAAATGATAACGAGTCAGGTTCAAATTGAACCTGACTCGTTTTTAAATCTTTACTTGTTAATAATTGCCTCTAATTGGCTCAATCTTTCCTCAAAGATCTTCAAGGCATCTTTAGTAGGTTGGTTCGTGTTCATATCGACACCAGCCTTCTTAAGGACTTCAATCGGATAATCACTGGAACCTGACTTCAAGTAATTGAGATAGTTCTCAACCGCATTCTCTTCCTTATTAAGGATCTTGTGTGCTAAGGCAGAGGCTGCCGAGAAACCAGTCGCGTATTGATAGACATAGTAGTTCAAGTAGAAGTGAGGAATACGGGACCATTCGAGCTTGATCTCATCGTCATACGTCATTTCAGACCCATAATACTGCTTGTTAAGGTTGAAATACTCCGTGTTCAGGAAGTCAGCAGTTAAAGCTGTCCCATTTTGGTCGGCCGTATGAATGAGGTGTTCAAATTGTGCGAACTGAGTTTGACGGAAAATCGTACCCTTGACGCCATCAAGGAAATGATTGATGACATAAGCCTGAATCTTTGGATCATCGTACTTCTTAAGTAGGTAATCAGTAAGCAGGTTCTCATTGGTCGTTGAGGCAACTTCCGCAAGGAAGATGGAATAATCACCATAGATGAAGGGTTGGTTCGAACGTGTAAAGTAGCTATGAACAGAGTGACCTAATTCATGGGCTAGGGTATAAACGTTGTCCAGAGTCCCTTGCCAGCTCATGAGGATGTAAGGGCTAGTTCCATAAGTACCTGAGGAGTAAGCTCCTGAGCGTTTGCCCTCGTTCTCCACCGCATCGATCCAGCGCTCGGTGAAAGCTTTATTAAGGATACTGCCATATTCTTCACCTAGAACTTTAAGAGCATCCACGATAATATCGCGAGCCTCTTCAATCGTGAACTCCATGTCGATTTCTTCAACCATAGGAACATACATGTCATAAACACGTAGTTCATCTAATTTAAGAGCCTTCTTACGAAGGGAGACATAGCGGTGCAATAGGGGAAGGTTTTCATTAACGGCTTCCAATAGCGCATCATAGACGCTCTCATCAATACTGTTACTGAAGAGTGCACGATGGCGAGCGGAATCGAAGTGTCTAAGATCAGAGATTAAGTTGGAATGTTTCACATGGGAAGATAGCGTGGATGCCATGGTGTTTTGGAACTGATCATACACACTGTAGAGTCCCTTGAAAGCCTGTTCGCGCACGTTACGGTTGGTGCTTTCCATGTAGCGACCATAACGGGCATGGGTCAATTGGACACTCTCACCGTTCTCATCTTCAATTGATGGGAACTTCAAGTCAGCGTTATTTAAGACGGAGAAGGCTTGGCTACCACTGGAAAGGACATT
>JAAZEC010000098.1 GCA_012512495.1 Erysipelothrix sp. | reverse complement strand
GCAGCAGCCATAACTGAGTTACCAGCACCACCAGCAGCAGCGTGAATTACTTCAGTACCGCTCTTATACCAAGAAGTAGCCATAGTTGTGAATTGTGGATCAGGATTGAAAGAGTTTAAGTAAGTGTAACGAACGTTAACATCTACATCAACTTCTTCAGCAGCATGATTAGCGCCAGCAACAAAGCCGTAACCGAATCTGATAACTGCAGGAACAGCCAAGCCGCCCATGAAGCCTAATTCTGTGAATCCTTCTTTAACTGCAGCATAACCAGCTAGGAAACCAGCTTGGTCTTCTTTATAAAGAATACTGACAGTCTTTTCTCCGACTTCTTCAACATAAGTTCCTTCGTAATCACCATTGTTTGGTGTCGAGTCAACTAAGATGAAGTAAACATCTTTATACATTTCTTGTGCTTGTAAAACAGCATTAGCAAACAAGAAACCAGGAGTAACAACGACTTTAGCGCCGTTTTCAACAGCTGTTTGGATTTCAGCTAAGTAAGCTGAATCTGATTGTTCTGATGGTTGTAAGTAATTGGCTTTAACTCCAACTTCATCAGCGTATTGCTTCATACCTTCCCATGAACCTTGGTTAAATGATTTATCATCAATTGTACCTAAGTCAGTGATAAGGTATAAACTATTGTCATCAATGTCCGTGGAACCAGTGCCGTCATTGTTTCCATTGTTTGGCGTTTCATTATTTCCATTGTTAGGAGTGTTATTGTTATTTGCGGCTCCGCAAGCAACAAGTGCAATCGTAACTAGGAAAATAACGAGCAGTTTTAATAACTTTTTCATATTTCCTCCTTGTGTCTTCTGACAACTAAATGATACTTGTTCATACGCCTCTTGTCAATTGAAGAGGACTCAATTATTAGCGAAAAATTAATAGAACCTTAACTTATTCTTCATTTTCCTCATCATTACTCACATAAACATCTCGAGGCCTGCTACCTTGCTGAGGACCAATGATTCCCTCATTCTGTAAAGCATCAATCATTCGAGCAGAACGATTGTAACCAATGCCAAAACTCCTCTGCAAGAGTGATGTCGAAGCTTTTTGATTCCTGATGACATATTCCTTGACTTCCTCATACAATGGATCAGCCGAAATCTCTATTAAACCATTATTACCATCCTGTCCTTCTAGATTCATGAAGGCATCATCATAGAATGGCTTAGCCTGTGATTTCACGTATTGAGCGACGCTCTCTACTTCCTTATCACTCACGTAAACACCCTGGATACGAACAGGATGCGGTGCACCAATTGGAATGTACAGCATATCGCCATAACCCAACAAGTTCTCAGCCCCAACCGTATCTAAAATGGTGCGCGAATCCGTACCAGACGAGACCGCGAAAGCAATCCTGGAAGGTATATTGGCCTTAATGACCCCGGTGATGACATCAACGGAAGGTCTCTGCGTAGCAACGACCAAATGGATACCAGCAGCTCTAGCCAGCTGGGTAATCCGCTGGATTGAGCTCTCCACTTCCTTGCCAGCAACGGCCATCAAATCGGCTAACTCATCAATAATAATGATGATATTAGGCATCAGCTTCATGTGTTGCTCGCTTTGACTCTCTACGATTTCGTTATAGGAGGTAATATTTCGTGCACCCGCCTTCGCAAAGGCATCATAGCGGTTGTCCATGATATTAACCACCACCCTTAAAGCTTTGGCTGCTTCGACAGGATCGGAGACAACGGGAGCTATCAAATGAGGTACATCATTAAAGACCGTGAACTCGACTTTCTTGGGATCAATCAGTAACAGCTTGACCTCTGAAGGCTGTGTTCTCATTAAGAGGGTCGTGATCAGTGAGTTAACAGCGACCGACTTCCCAGAGCCAGTAGCCCCGGCAATTAGCAAGTGTGGCATCTTGTTTAACTCAGCAAACACACTTTCTCCCATTAAGTCCTTACCGAGCCCAAATAGAAGCTTCCGGTTCGCAAGTTCGCTAGGAATATTCTTTAGGATCTCACTCAATCGTACGGGCGTCATTTCAATATTCGGGATTTCGACACCGACCGCATTTCTTCCAGGGATAGGAGCCTCAACACGGATTTCCTTAACGGCTAGTTCCATCATCAGATTATCTTGCAGGCTGAGAATGCGATTGACCTTGACTCCGGTATCGAGTTTAAGAACAAACTTCGTGACCGAGGGTCCAATATGAGTTTCAATAAGGGTTGTTTGAACGCCAAACTGGGCAAGAATGGACACCAGTTTATCGCCCCTTGTTTGTGCTGAATGTTCATTGGATTGACTCTGTTTGTTGACCTTAACAGGATCCAAAAGGCTAAGGCTAGGTAGTATGTAGGCTTCCTTGCTTTCCTGTGAGACGGTCGAGCTTGTTTCTGGGATTGAAAAGTCCTTCTTTACTTCGTCAGAATCTATGAAGATTGATTTCTTGTCATCTTGGCGTTTGAGTGCTTCTTCCATGTCCACCTGTTTATACTGTGCCATGGCTTTGGGCTCAACTTTTTTCTCAACTAAAGGCTTCTTGATCTTAGGCTTGCGCTTTGGACGGTTTTCGATTCCTTTAACAAGCGTCTCTAGGATGTTGTTGAAGAACAGCAGCAAGCCGCTGATGACAAGCACGACGGTAATGATGAGTGTGCCCAACTTTTCAAATAAGAAAGAGAAGAGTGTAAAGAGCAAGGCACCTATGACACCGCCTTGGGCGTTAACGTCCCTGCTGTAGATGGCTCCGATTTGTGAGAAGTAGTTGGCTAAATAGTCCCAGCCGATTTGAAGCGGATTAGCAATCAGGACCAAAGTCAGCTGTAATGCAATCCATAGCAAAGCTAAACCGACCGCATGGTACCATTTCCAATGGAGTGGCTTGCGATAAAAGATTATCGTACCGATTGAAATGATCACGATTAGAATGAAGTAGAGTTGAGGAAGGTTGCCAAAAGCAACACTGATTAGATTCGTTAGAGTACGACCGATAAGTCCTAAATCCAGCAGTCCAATCATGCTTATCGCAATCATAAAAAGGGCAATTAAAATTACCCATAGTTGTTGAGATAAGTCTGGCGTGTTTTTCTTTGTTTTACGGCTTTTCATACTTGCACCCTATTGCTGGTTGATTTCAATAATGACCGGTAGAATCATTGGTTTTTTGCCTGTCATTTTAAAGACGTATTTGCTCATTTGATCCCGTGCTTCATTGCGCGCGCTGATGTTATCATACGTGTTGCTCTTCACCGTATCGGTTATGACTTTCGTAATGATATTGCCACATTCTTTAACCACATAGTCCGCATCTTTTAGATAGATAACACCGCGGGATTGAACGTCTGGTCCGCCAATGATTTCTTTGGTCTTATGATCAATAACGATACCGACCACAATAGAACCATCGGTCCCAAGAATTTCACGATCGCGAATAACCAGACCGCTGGAATCTAGGAAATCCTTACCATCGACATAGACTTCTTCAACTTCGACTGCTTGAGAGACGCTCTCAACCTTGCCATCGACAAAGGTGATTTGTTGTCCGTTGTCCAACACATGAATCGTGTTTGCTAGGAAGCCTCTGTCTAAAGCAATGCTGGCGTTGTCGACCAGCTGGCGATAGTCTCCTTTGAGGGGGATGTAGTACTTAGGTTTAAAGAGATTCATCATCATTTTAATGTCTTCTGCCGACGGATGCATGGTGAAGAAACGCTTGCGATCAAGTGACTCGATTTGGACGCCATCTTTGTATAATTCATTTTCCATTCCGGAAGCATCTTTTTCAGCACCAGCTACAACTGGACTGGCGATAAGTAAGAAGTCTTCTGGCCGTAAACTGATTTGCTCATGTTCATTCATAGCGATTTTATTCATGAGTCTAAAGACGTTAGGTCCTTGTTCAGAGACAATAATTACGATGTTGTCCATTTCGTTATCAAAATTCTCCCCTAAGACCTCAATTCCTGCAGGAACGTGGTAATAGTTGAGGGCACTCAAGTGATTGAGATAGTTGCGTTGATTCTGTGATACGAAATGGATCTTGCGACGAAACTTCTGAGCCAGTTCAATGACTTCGAGTAAACGGAAGATGTTCTGTTCATATAGGGAAATCACGATACGACCAGTAGCTCTTTCGAAGTAAGGTTCAATGGCGTCATAAATACGATGGCGTGGTGAAGTAAAACCTTGTCTGGCTGCCGAGCGGGACTCAGTCATGAGCGCAAAAACACCCTCTTTACCAATTTCAGCGAAATCCGTGATATCACAGGCAAAGGGTGGATCGGTTAAGTCAAAGTCAATAATGTATTCTACCGCGTGTACGATGTATCCATAATCAGTCCAGATGGCTAAGCCAAAAGTATCGGGAATGGAGTGTGTCAAACTGAACGTACGAACACGGATATTGCCAACTTTAAGCTCACCGGCACGCTTGATGCGTTTGATGGTGTAGTTTTTGATTTGATGTCTCTCAAAGTGGTCTTCAATCAAGGCCGCTGTCAATGGTGCTGTATAGATTGGCACATCAACAATCTTCATCAAGAATGGCAAGGCTCCCATGACATCGTCGTGGCCGTGGGTAATAAAAATGCCTTTAACTCTACTTTTATTTTGTTCAATATATGAAAAATCTGGGACGATAATCTCAACTCCAAGTGAGGTTGTGTCCGGGTATTTCAAGCCGCAATCGATAATTAGTATGTCTTCATCGATCTCGACTAATGTCATGTTCTTTCCATCTTCATCAAGACCCCCTAGGG
>JAAZEC010000097.1 GCA_012512495.1 Erysipelothrix sp. | reverse complement strand
CCATCGAATTGACATAAACGACACTCGCACCCAATGGAACCTTGCCAAAAGTCACCTCGTAAGGCAATACCTGCCGGTACACCATTCTTTGTGAGTTACGAATGGTCACCATGACACTCTCACCAAAGTTTATGCCAAGCTCTTGAAACTCCTCAACCCTAATCGAAGTCCACAGGCTCCCAAATCGTACATCCAGACTATCGACACTCCCTTGAACCAGATTGGATGACACGATGTTTTGATACAACGCTAAACGTACCAGCTTCTCTTTCTCAAAGAGTGGACCTATCTCAGTAAATGAACGTTTCCCGCTAGCCAGTTGGGCACCAGCTTTCGCGAAGACATCCCGACCATGAAATGTATGGCTGATAGAATCGTCCGTCTGAATTAGTCTGACTTCCTCAATCCCATGGTCCTGTTCTAGATGGGTCAGTGTGCCATTATTGGGCGTCACAATGATGTAATTGGAAGTTGTTCTTATGACGATTGCTTCCCTGTTAGTGCCAACACCGGGATCTACCACCGAGACAAAGACTGTTCCTTCCGGCCAATAGGGTACCGTTTGTAGGAGGCGGTAACTAGCTTCGAAGATATTAAAGGCCGGTATTTCATGACTGATATGATGAATTTGTAGGTGAGCGTCTTCTTTTAGGGCGACTCCTACCATTGCTGAGACAGCACCATCTTCCAGACCAAAATCTGATTGAAACACAAGAAAGCTCATAATGACACCTCTTTTCTTAGGTTCATTATTTCAGATTCAGTGATAACTTACAAAGAAAACAAACAAAAAAAAGAGAATAACTAATGTTATTCTCTCGTTATACTATTCAGCAAGTCGTGTCATTTCTTCAGGAAGTTCATTCAGCTGTTCTTCAACAGCGTTCCGTTCACGGCGTTCTTCCTTCAGTTCTGCAGCACGAATCTTGATTCGCTCCGTGGTCTCACGATAGACACTGGAACCTGTTCCGGCAGGTATCATCTTACCAACAATGACGTTTTCCTTCAGACCCAAGAGTGGATCGACCTTACCACGAATAGCGGCTTCAGTCAGTACTTTCGTTGTTTCTTGGAATGATGCTGCGGAGAGGAATGAATCCGTTTCTACAGAGGCCTTGGAAATACCAAGCAAGACTGGACCGAATTGGGCAGGTTGTTTACCTTCCAATAATATGTCCATGTTGATTTCTGAAATACGAGGCAAGGAGATGTTGATTCCTGCGCTCAAGTCAGTATCACCAGCATCGAGGACCACTACTCGTCTTAACATCTGACGAATCATGACTTCAATGTGCTTGTCGGAGATTTCAATACCTTGGCTTTCATAAACCTTTTTAACTTCTTTTAGGATATAGCTTTGAACTGTCAACATATCAGAGACAGAGAGCAATTCCTTAGGATCTACGGCGCCTTCAGTCAGTTTGTCACCCGCTTCAATCGTTTCATTCACCTTAATGAATGAGCGAACGGATTGGTTCTGAGGAATGTTATGAACAATCGTATCCTTCTTGTTAGAAATCTCAATCTCATAACTGTTCTCACCCATTTCCATACGAGTGATCTTACCTGAAATTTGGGCAATAACAGCTGGATTCTTAGGGTGACGAGCTTCAAAGAGTTCCTCAACACGAGGAAGACCTTGTGTAATATCGTCCGAACCAGAACCAGCAACACCGCCGGTATGGAAAGTTCTCATGGTTAACTGAGTACCTGGTTCACCGATGGATTGAGCCGCCATAATACCAACAGCCTCTCCAACTTCAACCAGACGGCCAGTGGCCATGTTACGTCCATAACATTTCTTACAGACACCATACTTAGAGTCACAAGCAAATACTGAACGAAGACTTACGGATGATACATTCGCATTCGCAATCTTCACTGCGAGCTTATCTGTAATGTAAGTATCTTCTTCCGCAATGATTTCACCTGTCTTCTCATCCACCACTTTTGCTTGCGTGTAACGGCCAGCCAAACGGTCGCTCATTTTTTCAATCACGACACCGGACTTACGATCGATGATATCTCTAACAGTGTAACCATGGTCGGTTCCACAATCTTCTTCTTCAACAATAACATCCTGAGCCACGTCGACTAAGCGTCGAGTTAGGTAACCAGACTCAGCTGTCTTAAGTGCCGTATCGGTTAGACCTTTACGCACACCGTGTGTTGATAGGAAGAATTCAGTAACGTTGAGTCCTTCACGGAAGCTTGAATAGATAGGAACTTCGATGATTGAAGGAACGTATTCCTTACGGGACTTCGATTGAACCGGTTTACCCATCAGACCACGCATACCAGCCAATTGGGTAAAGTTTGAAACGTTACCACGGGCTCCGGAGTTTGACATTAGGTTGATTGGGTTCATACGAGGTAAGTTATCCATTAGCTCAGAACCAATCTTGTTCTTCACTTGGTCCCACATCAGAGTCAGCTTAGCTTCCCATTCTTGAGGAGTTAAGAGACCACGTTGTAGAAGGTGTTTGAGCTTTTCAGCTTCGATCTTACCTTGTTCAATGTATTTTTCCTTATTAGGAGCCACGGTGATATCTGATAACGATACCGTCGTACCCGCAATGGTCGAATACTTGAAGCCAACATCTTTGATCTTATCAAGGATAACTGAAGTCTTACGGGTACGATCATCTTCAGAGAAGCGATCAAAGATTTCTTTAATAAGAATTCCTAGTTCCTTCTTCTTCAATTCCTTGGTAATTGGTAATTGTCTAATAACCTGAGCCACATTCTCATCATGATTGACGAAGAAGCGATCGGGTGTATTGATAAAGTTTTCTGCGCTGACTTCATTAATGTAAGGGAAATCATTTGGCAAGCATTCATTGAAGATCAGTTTACCAATAGTTGTTATCAGGTACTGAGTCTTTTGTTTGTCAGTGAATGTTGTCTTTTTAAGAGAGCTTGGGCGGATAGCGATTCTAGTATGAAGGTGAATATACTTGTTCTCATACGAGTTCAAAGCCTCGCCATAGCTACCAAAGACATGTCCTTCACGTGTTCCGTAGTTACGCCATTCCTCAGCACGATCATGTAAGCCAAGGTTTTCAAACACTAGAGCTCTTGCGTCAAATTCTTCAGCAGTTTCTTCCATGTTTAAATAGTAGTTACCCAAGACCATGTCTTGAGATGGTGTAACAATCGGCTTACCATCCTTAGGTCCCAAGATATTGCCAGAACCCAACATTAGGATTTCGGCTTCAGCCTGAGCTTCTTCAGATAGAGGTAAGTGGACCGCCATTTGGTCACCGTCAAAGTCAGCATTAAAGGCCGGAGTTACTAGAGGATGTAGACGTATTGCACGTCCATCAACTAGTTTAGGTCTGAATGCTTGAATACCAAGTCGGTGCAGGGTTGGTGCCCGGTTAAGTAGGACTGGGTGGTCACTAATGACATCTTCGACAACGTCCCAAATCCGAGGATCTTGGCGTTCAATGAGCTTTTCAGCTGCTTTGGCGTTGTTGGCAATGCCTTGGACTTTCATTTCATTAATAACAAAAGGTTTGAATAGTTGAATGGCCATTTCCTTAGGAATACCACATTCATCCATCTTCAAGTCTGGACCTACCGCGATAACGGAACGTCCTGAGAAGTCAACACGTTTTCCAAGTAGGTTCTGCCTGAAACGTCCTTGTTTACCTTTCAGTGAATGGGACAAGGATTTCAATGCGCGTCCACCAGCACCAGTAACGGGCTTACTGCGGCGACCATTGTCAATCAAGGCATCTACTGATTCTTGTAACATACGCTTTTCGTTTTGAACAATAATAGCTGGTGTTCCCAGTTCTAATAGTTTTCTTAAACGATT
>JAAZEC010000011.1 GCA_012512495.1 Erysipelothrix sp. | reverse complement strand
TGGATGATGAATTCTCTTAATGAGCTCCTTAGTCGGCTTGTTATTCGTGATGTTACAACGGCCATTCCCAGTGACTAACAGCTTCTTACCCAGTGAGTTATTGCGTTCCAACAAAATAACCTCATGATCCTTCATGAGCTGATAAGCCGCCATCATGCCCGCTGGACCTCCGCCTACAATAATTAATTTCATATGTTATTTATCACCACTGTGATTGCCTCCGTCATTTCTTCTAGACTCATTTTATCCGTAGATGGCAAATGAATAAAACCATTAGGTTTTGTATTCTGAAAATAATGTGCCACCTGATACATCAAGTGATTGCACACGAAAGTACCAGCAGAATTAGAGATTTCCACCGGAATCTTCAGGGACTCCAACCTACTTTGAATATCAATAAGTGGCAAGGTTGAGAAGTAAGCGGTAGGTCCACCGTCGATGATAGCCTGGTTGCTAGGTTTATTGCCCTCATTATCTTCAATCCTGAAATCATCCACATTGATTGCGACTCTCTCCAGTGAGATCTTATCTCGATTAGAGGCCATGCCAAGACAGATAACGATTTCCGCTTCATCAAGAAAAGGCTTCAAGGTTTCAAACGATTTCTGCCTCACCGTCGGAACCAAGACCATCTTGAGATTTTGATTCTCTGTCAGTTGTTCAAGGACTAATTGTGATGAGTTCGCTGCGTTATTACCAAAGATATCAAATGCGCTGATAAGAATTTTCTTCACATAAATCACCCAGCCATAGTGTACCATAACTTTCACTTTATCAACTTGTTTTGTTATACTAGTTGTAATTGCTTGGAGGTAGCACATGATAAACACACTATTCTTTGATTTAGACGGCACACTACTACATATGGATCAAGATCTGTTCATTAAAGATTATTTCAAACGATTGGTCAAAGCACTCTCCCAGACCGGTTTAGAACCCGAGCTAGGAATTAAGGCGGTCGGCTATGGAACCCAATTGATGTTAGGCAATACGGGACCGACTCTCAATGAAGATCTCTTCTGGAAAGGATTTACGCAAATCTCATCAATCCAGAAGGAGAACATCTCTGACTTGATTGATACCTTCTATCTAACAGATTTCCAGAAGGTTAGTCAAAGTACTCAAGCAATACTTGGGATTAAAGATGTCATTAGCGATATCAAGGACAAGGGTTACAAGCTGGTCTTAGCCACCAATCCTCTGTTTCCTCAGGCTGCTACTCATTCAAGGGTCCGCTGGGCTAATCTAGATATTGACATGTTTGAAGAAATTACCACCTTTGAAAACTACCATGCCAGCAAGCCATCACTTGAGTATTACCAGGAAATTATGGACAAAGTGGGAGTATCACCTACGGAGGTTTTGATGGTGGGCAATGATGTCAAGGAAGATTTAGCCATCAGGCATTTAGGTTCAAAAACCTACCTTGTGACCGACAATTTAATTAATCGCGAAAATCAGGAAATCGTTTCTGATCACGTTGGTAGTATGGATGAGTTTAGGAACTTTGCTAAAAAATTGCCAAACATTAATGTTTATTGATGTTCTTTTCCCTTATTAAAAGGTATAATTAAATCAGTCATAACCAAGGAGGTTATTTAAATGGAAATGTTACAACAATATTGGTGGGTAATCCTGCTGGTAGTGCTAGCACTGATTGTTATTTGGGCCATCTCAACCTATAACTCACTTGTAGGTTTGCGTAATACTGTTGAAGAGTCCTTCTCAACGGTCGATGTCTATCTTCAAAAACGTTACGACTTGATTCCAAACTTAGTCGAAACTGTTAAGGGATATGCTTCCCATGAAAGTGAAACACTTGAACGTGTTATCGCTGCTAGAAATCAAGGGATGTCCGCTAAGAGTACCGAAGACAAGATTGCTGCTAACCAACAACTTACTTCCGCGCTTGATCGCCTCATGGTGGTCGTGGAGCAGTATCCTGATTTGAAGGCTGACCAAGGATTCAGAGACTTGCAGGCACAACTTTCCAGCATGGAAGGTGAAATCGCCAACTACCGTAAGTACTACAATGCCACGGTCAAGAATTTCAATAACAAGATTGAACAAATACCTAGCAATATCATTGCTGGTCTAGGCAATTTTAAACGCGCTGAACTATTCGAAGTTACCGACGAATCAGTCAGAGTCAACCCTAGAGTTGAGTTTTAACAAAAAGGGGTTGAACCCCTTTTTTAATAGCTAGGAGTGTAAACAATGAAAAGATACTTAGTTAAGATCGGTTTCTTCTTTCTGCTATTTCTGTGTGTCAGCGCACCAATAGAGGCACAAAGCGAGTTTGAATGGTACGACCTGTATTTCCCATCCATGGAAACAACGGTAACCATCACCGAAGATGGCCTCTACACCATTGATACCAGAGTTGAAGCACAATTCAATAACTCGGGCCGAGGGATTGAAGTCTGGATTCCCCAAGACTACAACATCACTTTTGATGTCGACGGGAAAGAAGTCAATCGACGTTATTACTGGCCAGTTTCCAACATTAACGTTGAAAACGAACAAAGCACCGTCTATGAAGAAAATAGTTACAAGGTCATCCGGATCGGAAACCCTAATGTCTATATCGAAGGGCTCCGTACCTATCACTATTCCTATCAGATCCAAACCAGCAGTCTCAATATCGATGACTATGAGAGGATTATGTGGGATGTTTTAGGAAACGACTGGCGTGTCCCTATTGAAAACTTCGCATTCACTATTAACCTGCCCAAGTCAGTTGACGCTCAACCCTATGTCTATTCGGGGGTCTATGGACAGGTCACCAATGATAAAATCACCTTCGAATTCGATGGTACGACCCTGACCGGTCAATCGAGTGCACCCCTTCAACCTGGAGAAGGTGTCACGGTCTATCTAGACGTTCCTCTCGATTACTTCAGCTTCGCTGAACCATTCAACTTCGTACCCGTTGTCGTTGGTACGACCATTTTGATGGCCATCATTTCCTTCTTCTTGTTTCTACGCTATGGTAAAGACTACCCTGTCATTCAAACCGTTGAAATCGATGCTCCTGAGGGTTACTCCTCAGCCATGGTCGGGTTTGCGTACGATGGCGATGCCGGAAACAAGGACATATTGTCGCTGATTGTACAATGGGCTTCTGAAGGCTTATTAGCCATCCGAGAACTGGACAAAGACAACATGGAACTCACGAAACTGAAAGAGATTCCACTCGATGCTCCAGCATTCGAAGCCAAACTCTTCAATGG
>JAAZEC010000096.1 GCA_012512495.1 Erysipelothrix sp. | reverse complement strand
TTTATAGATGAAGATGTGAAGTTTGCTTCTCTGGCAAGTATCGTAATGGTTCCTGGGTATAAAAACAAAACAGTCTTTTACATGTACATTGGAGAAGGAGTAGGCGGAGCAATAACTGTAAATGGTAAAGTATTAAGGGGAGCATCTTCATTTGCAGGCGACATTGGACAGCTTCTTATCAATGAGAATACAAATGTTGAGGAACTTATATCCATTGAGGCTTTTGCTGATGAGGTGCTGGGAAATGACCATGTAAAAACTAAAGATGATGATTTAATGAATCAGTTACGAGCATTTCAGACTAATCAACCTGATGAATTTAATGAGATATTCGAGAAACACTGCTTATACATCGCATTAGCACTCTATAATGTTTGTTGGTTCATAGATCCACACGCAATCATAATAGAATGTGAATATGCAGGGTTGAAGAGTGAATCCTTTATAGGCTACTTAAATAACACACTTAAGAAAAAGTTGCCGGATGGCCACATGATTCTAGAACTTTTTCTGTCAAACTCATGGATTAAGAATGCGAATATCGGTGCTGGAATTACCCTTAGAGATAGATGGTTGGAAAGTGTTTCTTAAGTTGCATAGAAAATTAAGTGAGTGGACTAATAGCAAATTATCAACTCGAGTAAACAGTACAAGGAGGAAACGCAATGTCTAAGCTGGCAATAAGAGGAGGAAAACCTCTCATTGAAAAACCTATCCCTTCCTGGCCACAATCAAGCGTTGAAGGGATGAAACGGCTAAAAAGTGTTTTAGAATCACAGAAATGGGGGCTGTTGGGGCCTGAAGTAACAGAGTTTACTAAACGCTATGGGGCATATTGCGATGCAAATTATGCTGTAGCAACATCTAATGGCACTATTAGCCTGGAATTAATCCTGCGTAGTCTAAATATCGGAAGAGGGGACGAGGTAATCATCCCTTCATACACCTTTGTTGCAACTGCATCAGCAGTAGTTTTTGTAGGAGCAACTCCCATATTTGCTGATACAGATGAGAACACCTATAACATCGATCCAAATAGCATCGAAGAAAACATAACTCCCAATACAAAAGCCATAATTGCTGTGCATGTTGGCGGTAGGCCCTGTGATATGGATGAATTGCTGAAGATAGCAAAAAAACATGATTTATATCTAATAGAGGATGCTGCTCAAGCTCATGGCTCCGAATGGAAAAGGACGCGAGTAGGCGCTATTGGAGATGCAGGTTCCTTCAGCTTTCAAGCCAGTAAAAACTTAAGCTGTGGAGAAGGTGGAGCAGTCGTAACAAACAACGAGGAAATTTTTCATAATGTGTGGAGTATTCATCATTGTGGACGGGAATTTGGAAATGACAGCAATTACAATCACCCTATTCTAGGAACAGATGCAAGAATGTCTGAATGGCAGGCTGCAATACTTAATGACCAGATGAATAGGCTGGATGCTGATACTGAAAAACGTATGGAGAACGCAAAATACCTTACTAAAAGACTTCAAGAGCTTGATTTTATAGAAACACTATATGATGATCCCAGGATTACAAGAAATTCCTATCATCTTTATGTTTTCAAATATAAAAAAGAGAGGTGCAAGGGACTGCATCGGGATATATTTGTAAAAGCGCTGAAGGCAGAAGGTGTTTCAAGGTGTGAGACAGGATATTCCTTGCCAATTTATAAGATGGAATTTCTGAACACTGATGCATTTAGAAAAGCTACTGGCTCTAGCATATCTTACAAGGATATTAATAGGCCTGCTAACGATTTGGCTGCTTACGAACAAGGAGCTTGGCTCTATCATGCTGTTTTACTAGGTGAAAAAGAGGATAT
>JAAZEC010000095.1 GCA_012512495.1 Erysipelothrix sp. | reverse complement strand
CTTCATCGCCTTCCAGATATACACGATAGAGAGTTTCATCGTCCTGCACTGGCTTTCCTCTTATAGGCCATTGCGGCCTCTACCACAATTAAACACTGTGAGGGGGGAGGATTCAAGCAGGGGATGGGAAAGAGACGCTTTTGGTGGGTGGGGCGGAGTCAATGCCCATGCTGGAGGCTCATTTATTAAAAAGTTTACCTGATGTGTCCAACTTTTGGGGTTCAGTTCAGGTTTCCACATGATAAAAGCTGAAGTGCCTGGCACCCATAATATTCAGCCAACTCCCTGTGTGACAGATTTTCTCTTAAATGAAAGAGAAACCGCCTCCTCTTACGGAAGCGGTTTCAGTGTGACAGTCACATCTACGAAGGCTGTCACTTGAGGTATAGCAACTAAGCTAATCTAAACTTATATCCATAGTTTATCTGCTTATTTTCCAAATACAAGAAGATGTTTAAGACAATACCGGCCGATAGCTGACAAATTGACAGATTTCATCAAATTAAATCAGTTGATCCCTTATCGACACCTATATAATTGTTTTTTTCTGCTAAGTAGTTTCTTCCTTTACATAACATCTGGCTGAAACAACCTCATCAATTGTCAGCTTGTAACCATCCTCACTTATCCACTTGTCTAACTCAGAAGAGTAAAGAAAGACATGCACACTGGGCTTCTTTTCACAATTAGTTACTACGCATATTCTGTATGTATCCTGGTGTTTTTGTAAGCTTCTGTATTCATTAGGAGTGAGCTCAATAGACACTTCATCAGACGATAGACCTTTTACCTCAATTAGTAGCTTGATATTTTTATATTCTGCTTCCAAATCCCAACCTAAGTTTTCTTGCTCAACTGAAGTAACAGTAAAGTTTCTTAGAGTATATTCTTTAATCACTTCATTTATTGCAGTAACCTCAATTAGTCGCTTTTTTTCTTGATCAACTTGCCTGAAAACAGGAGGTATTCTTTGTTTTTTCTTTTCTACATGTTTTTCAATCTGGCTTAAAACTTCTTTTTTAAAGTCTACCCCTTTGGGCTTATCTGCATACCAGACATTGGATTGCCCCATCCCTTCTGTTCCTCTAGGTATTGCCGGAAAAGAAAACCTCTCATCTACACTTAATAAAGTGGTATTAGCAGCATCCGCCACTGAATAATAATCAAGATGTTCTCCTTTAAATTCTCTCTCTGCCAAAGTGTTCACTTGATTATTTCTGTAAAACTTAGCATTATCGTGCCAACCAACGATATAAGTCCCGCCACTTTCGTGACGTGCTGTAAAAACAATGAGCACATCATTAATATAAGTAGCATCTTTATTTGCACCTAGTCTTGTCAGGTCATTGGCTCCCCGTGGCTGAACATATCCATACACCTTCCCTCCGATATTCTTAAAATTGAATATCTCATGTCCGTAGCCATGTTCATCAATAAATGAGCCGCCACCACTAATAGTATCGCCATTCTCTGATAAGCCTTCATATCTTTCCATCCAACCGATGTGACAAAAGACCATTTTTTTCATTGATAACCTCCTAAACGAGTTCTACCTGTAAACCACGCTAACTTGTCTTTGTTAAAATTTTGAAAACTCCTATTCTAGCAATGATAGTGTTTTGCGAGGATCGGAGAAGGTCGCATTTCACCATAACTCCAAAACTATAGTTTGGAGCTGATCGACTGTGGAAGCTGAATGAAGCTTGTGTCTGGCACTAGAAACCTACTTTGATATAAACTCTAAGCAATCCATCCTAACCATAATAAGCTCCGATACCTTAATAACTGAGATGCCTGCACCAACTCCTGATCCAGTATTCTGGCAGAGCCATAACCGCCGCAAGTGACAAAAATAGCGTCTATGTCGTCTCTGGCAAACATTTGATTGAACTCTCTGGCTCTAGCATCATCTGGAGCAGAGAAAAAACCATGTTTTCCCTTGACATTCTCACCTAAGACAGGCTCATCGCCCCATTCTTCTAGAACCTCAACTGTCCGGTCCACATAGGAGCAATTGTAGAGGCCGCTGGATGGAGCCACCAGACCTATCCTGTCACCTTTTTTTAAGGCCTTAGCTTTCAAAATATACCCTCCGGCTCTAAAATCCAATCTTTTATCTGGCAAAAATTGTCTTAATTTGAAACATAACAATTTTATTTATAATACTAAAGTATATAGCATATATAATGAATTTCAATGAAAAAGTGGATATTAGTTGTTAGTATTCCAAAAAGATAACTTAGCACTTCTAATTATGTTTCTTACTTTTCAGCGCAAAACTAGAGGGCTTGGGGGCAGTGAGGTGCACCCGTAATACTCATAATACTTATACTTAAACAATATTTATGTGTATACTGTTTTTATACTTAATAATCAGCATTTATTTGGATGGATCGAACGGTTTGCCTTGTGAGATTAGGCATTTGTTGAATTGACGAGGAATTTCAGAATGAATCTTTCCGCAAAGATAAAGGCATTACGGAGTATGCACGGCTTATCTCAGGGGGAACTTGCTAATCACCTGAATGTTAGCAGATCGACTATTGAGAACTGGGAAGCAGGCATACCATCACCAAGTATTGAGGAAATCTTAGTATTGTCTGAGTTCTTTAATATATCCACAGATCAGCTTTTAAAAGACGATCAAATGTTTGTTGATGACACCACTAAAACCTCTAACGAGAATCAATCGGTATCTAAAGGGAAAATTATGTTTTGTACAGAGTGCGGCAGTAAGAATGCTGTAGAAAACGATTTCTGTGTTAATTGTGGTTACCCTTTTACTCGCAAAATGAATACAGAGCATCTTTTTACTGAATCAGAATATCTTCAAGAAATAGCATCACGTAATACGTTATTGGTACAGCAACAGAGACTGGAATCTGAGCGTCAGGCTCTAATTCTGCAAAGGAGACAAGCAGAGTTACAAGAAGCCCAGCTTCTAATTCAAGCGGAACAGTATAAATCAATGGCAAAGTGTCCTCGGTGTGGTTCCACTTCACTTTCTGGAAATAAGAAAGGCTACGGAATAGGTAAAGGTGTGCTAGGCGCTGTTGTGGCGGGGCCTCTTGGTCTGATGGCAGGAAATATTGGAGCTAGGAAAGTTAAAATAACTTGCATGAGTTGCGGTCATCGATTTAAGAAATAATTGTGAGGTGAAGTATGAAGCCTTGTCCTCAGTGCAATCATCTGCTTGAAGATGATATGAGATTTTGCCCAAGATGCGGACATGAAATTGTTGAAAGTAAAAGGCCCGTAATAAGCAGTACCCCAGTAAAATACAATTCTACACCTTATTATCCAGTGCAAAAAATTAAGAAAAAAAAGAGCGGTGGATTGCTCGTTGTTCTTCTATTAGTTATCTTAGCTTCTACGATGATAGGCCTTCTGAAAACCGTAGGCTCTAAAACCCCAACAAAAATTGCAGAACCTACAGTAACCACTACCAAACCATTAGCTTCTGCCATTACTCTCGACAAATCAAAACTCGATCTTCAACCCGGAAAGTCACAACAGCTTGATTTCACTTTAACCCCGAGATCTGCCAGCGAAGATGAAATCAGTTGGCAAACTTCGAATAGTAGTGTTGTTAAGATTGAAAATGGACTTGTAACAGCTGTAGGACCCGGCAAAGCTACTATTACTGTTTTAGCAAGGAAAGGCATAGTAGATACATGCGAAATTACTGTCCGCTTTATTGATCCAAGTTTTATTAAATTTTCTGATTCCTCTAGTTCATACATCTATGTAAACAAACCGTTAAAGATTGATCTTGATGCAGACTTTGATGTTACACCTGCCAATGCGGATCTTCATGATCTTGTCTGGATTTCCTCAAATGAACAGGTTGCCACAGTAGATGGTGGCCTTGTTCAAGGGTTGCAGAATGGTAATGTTACTATCACTGTCAAAACAGAAAATGGAGTTGAGGCATCCAAAGAGTATATTGTTTCTGCTGTTGAACCTGAGTCAGTCACGCTGAATTGCGAAACACTCGAGCTAATTGAGGGCTCAACATATCAATTGTACGCTACAGTTGAACCATACAATGCCGGAACCGAACTCATTTACTCAGGGGTTAATGTCGACGAGAACGGATTAATAACTGCAAAACAATCTGGCACCAGCAAAGTCACGGTATCGACGTCCAACGGCAAGTCCTTTACTTGTGAACTAACAGTCAAAAAACAATCCCCCATTACGATTGTGAATATGAGATACACCATTGACTTTGTTGGCGGTGTCGAGTGGACTTTCTATCTCAGAAACAATACGGATAAGGAAATTAAATATATTTTTCTAGCATGGGACTGCTATAACGGTGTTGACGATCTGATTAAGGATGAGATTACTGGCAAAACATCTGTTTCATTAAAATATACTGGCCCTCTCGCCCCTTGGGCTACAACTACATTGTTGAACAACTCAAACAAGTTTTATAACTCTACGTATAAAAAATCTATCTATACTCTTATAGAGGTCGAATACATGGATGGAAAAACAGAAAAAATAAATAGCAACGACTATGTTGGATGGGTAGAATAGGGCTTACACGGGATCAAGTTGTGCAACTAAATATGGTAGATATCTGGCACCGTCAGCATTATATTACGCTATTCTAACCATGGATTGAAAAAACCATGATGCTGGGGTGTCTGGTACCCATAATACTATTTGCATTATGCTCCTTGTAAATCTTTATAATCCCTTACTGCGTCCCAATGCTCTGCCTGCTTAACCACCAATTGGATTGTCTCGTTATAATTGCCGGGATACTTATACTTCTTGAGGAGTCTCTTGATCGTTCTTCTGACATTGGCTCTGCCAGACTCTTTTACTGCCCAGTCCTGAATCATCTCTTGAGAAATTGTTTCAGTAAGGTCTTTAGTTATATTTATCAGCTGTTCATCAGTATAAAAATCTTGAACATTTTCCGAAACCGAAATTGCATTATAGAAAGCCATTTCAGCCTTGGTTAATCCCAATCGCTCATGCTCTTTCTCCGATTCTACAGTTTCCTTTGCTAATTCGATTAGCTGTTTTCTTGTTTGTTGGAGACTAT
>JAAZEC010000094.1 GCA_012512495.1 Erysipelothrix sp. | reverse complement strand
CATCTGGTGTGAGGAGAAGATCACCAGCTTATCATTTTTCGCAAACTCGACGATGATATCCTTAAGCGCCTGGGCATTCACTGGATCTAAGCCACTAAAGGGTTCATCCAGAATGAGGATATCAGGATCATTCAAGAAAGCTTGAGCTATCTGAATCTTCTGTTGATTCCCCTTCGACAGGACTTCCAGATGTTTCTTTTCATACTCCGATAAGCCAAAACGATTGATCCAGTACTTCGCACTCTTGATCGCTTCTTTCCTAGTCGCCCCCCTAAGAATAGAAAAATAAGCCAGTTGGTCCAAGAGTGTAGACTTCTGATACATTCCCCTATCCTCTGGAAGATAGCCAATCTTGACTGAATAGGGATCAAAGACTTTCCCATCAAGTAAAAACGTTCCAGAATCTTGTTTAAAAACATCCACTAAACAACGGATGGTCGTTGTTTTTCCCGCCCCATTTCGACCTAAAAAGCCCATGATACGCGAGGAATTTACTTCAAAACTTATTTCGTGAAGAATTTTATTCCCAGAAAAATGCTTCACGATAGACTGAGCTTCTAATTTCATAAGCACCTCCAAGCACTATCATACCATGTGATTGTTAATTTTCTATTAATTGCTAATCGATTTCGTTGAGGCTCTCCGTGTACTCCTTGAAATGGTCCAGAATGGCCTGCCAACCCTGTTGTTGTTCAATAATCGAGTGTGTCTCTTCGGCCTCGAAGGTGGTCTCAATCTTCACACCACTCGGTAACTTCGTAAACTCGGTAGATACCATCCGACCATCGGCCATCGTGTACGAGATTCTTTCATGATCAATGATTTGTGTGTATCTTCCCCCGAACACAAAGGAAGCACTATTATCTTTGGCTGCCATTTCATATGCGAAACTGCCACCTTCCACAAAATCATTCAAAGCACTGGGAGAATGCCAATCATCACTCGCGAAGTTCCAATGCACGATGTGGTGTGGATCATTCCAGGTTTCCCATACAAGAACCAGCGGTCTATTCACAATGGTAGTTACCGTAATTGTATTTTTCATAACGACTCCTTTCATACTTAGTAATTTCATTATAAACACATCCACAAAATAAAAAAACTATTATCCTTTTTCGATAATAGTCCTGAAGATATCGGTTGTTTCTGGTGTGACCTGTTCATGGCTCTTCAAGAGCTCCAGTTTCTCACCCGAGGTGAAAATGCACATACTGATGGTTGATTTGTCCTCTGAATGAATCAGATCCAAATCCATTCTAACTAATAGCTGACCCTGTGTGACCTTGTCACCCTCTTTGACCAGTATTTCGAAGCCTCTGCCCTCTAGTTCCACGGTATCAATCCCTAGGTGTAACAGGATTTCCATACCAGAACTATCCTTCAGACCCAGCGCATGTCCCGTAGGGAACACCATCGCGACTGACCCTGAGAATGGTGCTCTAATTTCACCATCTTCGACATCGATAGCGTATCCATCACCAATCATTTTGGTAGAAAATACCGGATCGGCTACTTCTTCTAATGGCACGATTTTACCCGTTCCAAAATTGCTGAATATTGGCTTATTGCTTTTTTTATTGAATTTAAACATACGAGCTTCCTTTTCTGTTTCCCTTATTCTAACATAAGGCTATCTAGGTTAGTCAACATCACTCAAATCATTATGTAACACATTTAATAATACCAACTGACTCCGGAGTAACCCGATCATATTTCCTCACTAGTTCAATGATTTCACCCGAGGTAAACAAGCATAAGCTAACCGTAGATTTACCCTCT
>JAAZEC010000093.1 GCA_012512495.1 Erysipelothrix sp. | reverse complement strand
CTTCAGCCGCTTGTTCATTACCACCAATCGCATACATGTACTTACCATGCTTAGTATGGTTGTAAAGAATGGACATCAAAACACCGATCAATAGCGCAAAGAAGAAAAGCCAGGGGATCATTATTGACCCCAGATTTACACCCTGAGTACCAATCTTGATGAAGGTTGAATAGCCCTCCGCTATCTTATAGAAGGTACCGATAGGACGGGATTGTGTTAATAGTAAGTTAAGTCCATAAATCATGATTTGGGTACCCAGCGTAGCAATGAAAGCTGGAACGTGGAAGTAAGCCACGATAATACCATTGATTAAACCAAAGAACATCCCAACAATAATACAAACAAGGAGTACTACGACAACATTTTGAGGCCCAATTTGAGGAAATAAATCATTAGGTGCCCCTTCAATTTGTACCAGTCCACCAGCAATGACCGCCGTGATACCTACAACACGTCCTGCTGAGAGGTCTGTTCCCTTGGTAATAAGTATTCCAGAAACCCCTAGCGCAATAATGAAGCGCATCGAGACGTTGGATACGATGTTCGTTAGATTCTTAAAAGTGACGAAGTTGGTCGCATTAAATGCCGTAAAGATAATCATGGCAATAACCACAATTGTTAAGGCGTTATTAATCAAAAAATCTTTGATTGATTTGTTATTGAATTTAGTCATTCTTTCCTCCTACATAAATTTTGTGGCTAAGGTCATAACTTTTTCTTGAGTCGCTTCGGCAGAATCGAGGAATCCTGAGATTCTTCCTTCGCACATCACCATGATTCGATCTGAGAAACCAATTAACTCGGACATCTCTGATGTAATCATAATAATACTCTTTCCTTCAGCAGCCATATCGCCAATGATTTGATAGATTTCATATTTCGCACCCACGTCAATTCCGCGAGTCGGTTCATCCAGAATCAAGATCTCTGGATTGCTTGCGAGCCAGCGAGCAATGATAACTTTCTGCTGGTTACCGCCAGATAATGAATTAATAAGCGTCTTATGACTTGGTGTCTTGATATCCAATGAGTCAATACTCTTGTCCACCACTTCCTTAATCTCTTTCAAATTAAGGAGCCCTGACTTATTAGCATATTGGTCCACTGAAGCGATGGCCACATTATCCGCAACATTTAAGACTCCAAAGATTCCGCTCCCCCGCCGATCTTCAGTCAATAGTGCAATACCATTTCTAATTGCGTCCTGTGGACGATTGATTTTGATTTCCTGATCATGATGGTAGATTTTGCCACTAGTATTAGCTCGAATGCCATAAATCGCTTCCATCAGTTCCGTTCTTTGGGCACCAACAAGACCACCCACTGCTAATATTTCGCCTTTTCTAAGCTCGAAAGAGCAATCCTTGAAAGACAGTTTATTAGGTGAGGTAAAGTTTTCTATCCGAAGAACGACTTCATCACCCACATTAGAAACCCTTGGCGGAAAGAGGCTCTTAAGCTCACGTCCAACCATGTGCGTAATAATTTTGTCAGTCGTTAACTCTTTTGCTGGCCAGGTTCCAACGTACTGACCATCTCGCAAAATCGTAACTTCATCAGAAATTCGAAGAATTTCTTCCATCTTGTGTGAAATATAAATAATAGCGACGCCTTTGTCCCGTAAATCATTAATGATAGAAAAGAGCTTTTCAACTTCATTTGAAGTCAAAGAAGAGGTCGGTTCATCCATAATGACTACTTTCGCATGACGGGAGATTGCCTTAGCAATTTCCACGGACTGCATTTGAGAAACGGTCAAATCATTGAGCATGGTTTTGGGATGCTGATCAAGACCGACTAAGTCTAAAATTTCCTTGGTTTCATCTTCAATTTTCTTATGATCAACCAGTCCAAATTGGTTTCTTGGATATTGACCTAAGAAGATATTTTCAGCAATACTCATCATTCGAATGGGCTGTAGTTCCTGGTGGATCATAGCCACGCCATTGTCCATGGCTTCCTTCGATGTTTTAAACTCAACCTGTTTACCATCAAGAATGATTTCCCCAGCATCCATATGATAAATGCCAAAGAGACCCTTCATTAGGGTTGATTTTCCTGCCCCGTTTTCACCCATGAGCGCATGGACCGTTCCAGGCCGTACCTTGAGCTGTGCTTTATCCAGAGCTTTAACCCCAGGAAAGGACTTCTCAATATTATTCATTTCTAAGATATATTCGCTCATCGTTTCCCTCTCTTTATACATGAATCAAGTGTGCCTTGAGGCACACTTGATTTTGAATTAATTGGTAAGTACCTTGTTTATTCGTCGATCTTTTGGTCGTCGATTTCAGCTAAGCGAGCTTCATAAGCTTCGATTGTTTCTGTACGATAGTCCTTACGAACTAGCTCAGCATCTTCTGGAGATGTTACACGAACATAGTCATGCCAGTAGTATGGAGCGACTTCTTCACCCTTAAGTAACATAACAGCAACATCAGCTGCAGTATGAGCTTGGTTGTAGTGGTCATTCAAGACTGTTCCTGTGTATTCACCTTCAACAACTAAGTTAACAACTTCTTCAAGAGCGTCTACTGAAACGACATAGATGTCTTCACCGACTTTACGTCCAGCAGCATTAATTGCTTGAAGAGCACCAAGACCCATAGCGTCATTGTTTGCGAAGATAACTTCAATTTCATCACCATACTGAGCTAGAGCTGCCGCAGCAAGTTCTTGACCCTTAGTTTGGTCCCAGTCACCACGAAGTCTTTCACCAAGTAGTTCTGTTTCAATTGTTTCTTCAAGTTGTTCGATTGAGTATTGAGTTCTTTGTTGAGCATCAACGTTTTCTGTATCGCCCATAATCATAATGTATTGTACTTTTCCATCACCATCAATATCGCCACTGTTTTCGAGTTCAGCAATAATTTCTCCTTGATAGCGTCCGGATTGACGAGCGTCAACTCCAACGTAAGTTGTCTTTCCAGGCCAGATTTCTAAAGTAGATGTGGATTCTGGTTCACGGTTAATAAGAACAACAGGGATGTCAGCGTCTTTAGCGCTTTGTAGGAATGTGTCAGCTCCAGCAGGAGAGACCATGTTAGCAATAATTAAGTCTTTATCTTGAGCAATGAAGTTGTTCAACTGTTCAACTTGTCTTGCTTGGTCGTTTGCGCTGTCGACGATTTCAACATTGTATGTGTTACCATCTTCAGCACCTAATTCGCCGAAATACTTTTGTAATTCGTTACGATAAAGAGTCATGAAGTTATCATTGAATTGATAAATCGCAACACCGATTTCGTATGTTTCTCCGGTAGATCCTGTGCCATCGTTATTACCATTGTTGTTTCCATCATTGTTTCCATTGTTTGCTGCTCCACAAGCAACAACCAAGAAAGCAACCAATGCTAAAACTAGGACTTTAAAAAGTTTTTTCATTTTATACTTCCTTTCCTTTGATAAAATCTAGTAAACTTTTACTACTAGTACGTTCATCATAAAGAATGAAAGCGCTTTTGTCAAGCGCTTTCAGATAGAAGTTAGATTTTAATTACCGAGTCTCGAATGATAAGTTCGTTTTGACAAATTATTTTAATCGGAGGTAGTTTATCATCAACAATCAGGTGACTCATCAACACCACCGCCATGACACCCATCGTCTTCGTATCCAAACGGATCGTCGTCAACGGTGGGTTATAGAACTTAGCCGACACAATATCATTGAAACT
>JAAZEC010000092.1 GCA_012512495.1 Erysipelothrix sp. | reverse complement strand
TGAAGCTGAGCATAGACAGCCTCCACCTGGTTCTCCGTCTCATCTAGGAAGGCATTCTCCGCAACTTCCAACAGGTAGAGATATTTCTCAACCATAATCGTTTGGTAATGGCGATAGGTTTCTTGATAACTTTCAGGCAGTTGTTCAAACGAGCTAGCCAGATAGGGTACTAATAGATTATCGAGATATTGACTAGAGTCGAGATGAATCTGTGAGGTGGTGTACAGCCTCAATATGGCACTCTGAAACTCTTTTATGTTCAACGGGCTAGCGGAAAACCACTGGGACAACTCAATGAATGTTTTATCGGACTTTCGATAATACACTTCAAAGACCTGATCAATCGCCTGTTGTGATAAGAGCCTCTGCGCATCATCACCCAGCAGGTTATTCGCACGAGCCGAATCGAAACCAATCAGGTAACCAAACTCGGAAATGATCGACAGACAGAAGGAGTGAATGGTCGAAATCTGTGCTGTCTCTAATTGTTGGAGCTGGGAATACAGAAAAGGTGAGTGCTCCTGTTGATAGGCAACATTGAGCTGGATGGCCAACCGTTTCTTCATTTCCGCGGCCGCCTTCTTGGTGAAAGTCATCGCACAGATTTGATCGACGGACAGGTGATCCTGTTGAATGCGTTTCATGAGACGGCTAATGAGCACGGTCGTCTTACCGGCACCGGCCGATGCAGCGACGATGATATCCTTACCAAGCGCATTAATAATTTCGAGTTGTTGAGCATTATGTTTCATGATTCATTTCCTTTCACTAAGCTGAAATCCTCATCGATTCCTTCATAGTCAGTGAAGCTGGTGTTATTGAAGCGGTGTTGTTTCACCCGTTGGAGATCCTTCATTTCAAAATACTTAGACAGTTCGCTATCCTGATAGCGGGCAATATCACCCTGTAGGAGGGCACGATACAGGTGTTCGTAAATCAGAGTGAAATAGGCTTTTGTCTTCTCGAAATCGTACAGACCCACAATCTTGCCATTCTTTTGGTACTTCACACGTAACTCTTCAAGTAGTGGATGTGTCTGAGGCACATGAAAGCTAATGCCCTTGAGCCTATTCTCACTTTGAGCAAGTTCACTGAGTGACTTCCCATCTACGAGGCCATCTCTCATTGAGTAATCACTCAACTGATAGTTAAGATACTTGCTACGCATGTTGATATAGTAAGCCCCAACTAATTGCTTGTGCTCAAGCTCGCTAATGATCATGCCATAGGTAATCAACTGTAGTTTCTGGCCATTAAGGACCTGTTTAGGTGGCAGGGATTGGTCACTAGATTTGTAGTCTAAAACAATCATTTCAGAATCATTACCATCAATACGATCCACAATCCCATTGATCAGGATACGCTCATCACTCAGTAACTTAGTGTAATTGGAAAATCGCTGTTCATGGCCAAGGGTTTGGTAAGGACTCTTGTCTTCGTAATTCGTTAGTTTCTTAAGGACCAGCTTAATCTGTTCTAAGTTACGAAGTAAAAGGAAATGGTGAAATGGTTCATCACTTAAATACTTTTGGTA
>JAAZEC010000010.1 GCA_012512495.1 Erysipelothrix sp. | reverse complement strand
CATCGACCAGCTCTTCTCTGCCTGGCAAACCTTGAAGACAAAGTTAGAAATCATATCAAAACCATGCTCAGTGTTTCTTACCTCGGGATGGAACTGTAAACCAAACAAAGGTTTCTCCCTATGCTTGAAGATGACAACCTCTGTATCATCCGAAGAAGCAATCACTTCAAAGCCATCCGGCATTTCAACCACCGAATCCCCATGACTCATCCAAACACTGAAGTCTTTCTCAAAGCCATCAGTCAGTGGATTAGCCTGAGTCACCCTCAGTTTCGTCAATCCATACTCGCTAACTTGATTCCCCTCAACCTTGCCACCAAGGCGAGCAGCCATCAGCTGCATGCCATAACAAATCCCCAAGACAGGCAGACCCAAATTGAAAATCTCGGGGTCGATATCAAAAGCATCCTCCTCATAAACTGAGTTAGGACCACCAGACAACACGATACCCTTAATACTGGGATCGTTTCTAAGTATTTCGATATCTGTCTCATGATCCAAGAGTTCACTATAAACGCCAAAATCACGGATCCGTCGAACAATCAACTGATTATACTGGCTACCAAAATCTAGTACAACAATTTTATCCATTTTTTCCTCCATTTTTTATGTATTCACAAATACTCAGCCAACTGTGTAATTAGGCGCATCCTTAATATTCTTCACATCATGAGGATGGCTCTCCTGTAAACCATTCGTTGAAATCGTCATAAACCGACCATTCTCCTTCAACAACTGGATCGTCTCCGTACCACAGTAGCCCATGCCACTACGCAAACCACCCAGTAGCTGATAGGTCACGTCAGAAACAGGACCCTTATAGTTCACTGTCGCCTCAATGCCCTCTGGCACCAGTTTATTCAGTTCCTTAACCCCACCTTGGAAGTAGCGATCCGAGGAACCCCTCACCATCGCGGATAAAGAACCCATCCCAACATACTGTTTAACCTTCTGTCCAAACACCTCAATGATTTCACCAGGCGTCTCCTCACAACCCGCAAAGAGACCTCCCAACATCACCGCATCCGCGCCACAAGCAATAGCCTTCACGATATCACCCGACTGTTTGATACCACCATCACCAATGACACTCACATTATACTGCTTCGCGACACTCGCCACATCCGCGATTGCCGTCAACTGAGGAACGCCCACACCAGAAATAACCCGTGTCGTACAAATAGAACCTGGACCAATGCCGACCTTCACGCTCGTACAACCCGCATAAATCAAATCGGTCGCCCCCGCAGCACTAATAATATTTCCACCCATAATATCCAAATCAGGATAAGCCTCATGAACCATCTTAATCGTTTCAATAACCCCTGCGGAATGACCATGCGCCGAATCAATCGTTACAATGTCCACACCTGCCTCAACCAGCGCCTTGACGCGATCCAGTGTCGATTCCCCAACACCCACCGCAGCACCACAAAGCAGACGTCCCTGACGATCTATCGCGGCACTCTCAGGACTTTCAACCGGTGAACTTTTCACACGACGAACCATCTCCGCCTGAGCTTCAATCGGCATATTCTTATGAAGAATACCCAGACCACCCAAGATCGCGAGTTGACGCGCCATCTTCTCCTCAGTCACCGTATCCATCGCCGCCGACACCAAGGGCATCTTCAGCTGGATTTTGTCACTCAAACGCGTCCCCAGTACAACCTGACTAGGAACCACACTCGAATAAGACGGAACAAGTAACACATCATCAAAAGTATAACCCTGTTTTACAATCTTCCCATTCAATGAATCCATAGTTTCCTCCAATTTTTCTGTCTATTCTATCACAACCGTCCATGACATAACAAGCAATCGTGGTATACTAGGACAGGTGATAAAAAATGAAAGAAGTAAAACTAGTAGCCTTCGATATCGATGGGACTCTCATCAAGCGAGGCACCAAGCACATCCCAGAGGATGTCAAAGCAGCAATTCAACAACTGAAAAACAAGGGCATCATTAT
>JAAZEC010000091.1 GCA_012512495.1 Erysipelothrix sp. | reverse complement strand
CAACCGTGACATCTTCTGGTTTCTTATTGACTAGTTTCAATGCGTTGATTAATCCGGCGGCGACGACGATGGCAGTACCATGTTGATCATCGTGGAAGACGGGGATATCTAACTCCTCAATTAAGCGTCTTTCGATCTCGACACACTTGGGTGCTCCTATGTCTTCCAGGTTGATGCCACCAAAGGTTGGGGCGATGGCTTTCACTGTTGCGATGATTTCTTCAGTGTCCTGAGTGTCTAAAACGATGGGGACACAGTCAACTTTTCCGAACTGTTTGAATAAACAAGCTTTGCCTTCCATGACAGGTAGGCTGGCTCTTCCACCGATATTGCCAAGGCCTAGCACGGCGCTCCCATCAGAGACGACTGCGACAGTGTTGCCTTTCCAGGTGTACTTATAGATGTCTTCGGGGGTCTTTGCTATTTCGAGACACGGTTGAGCTACACCAGGTGTGTAGGCCAAACCTAAGCTATCGCGGTCTGTTATTTGTTGTTTGACGTTTGTTTCGATTTTACCTTTCCACTTGGCATGAGCTTCGAGCGCTTTTTGATAGATTGTCATGGTTTCTCCTCTTTTACTTCGTTACCACATCAGTTTATCAGATTTTAATGACTTCCCCAATTAATTTGTAAACATAATAAAAAACACCGTCACTCAACGGTATTGTTATGATACGTATTAAAATTGGCGTCCCCTGTAGGAATCGAACCTACAACTAAACCTTAGGAGGGTCTTGTAATATCCATTTTACTAAGGGGACATGTCACGCTTACCTATTATAAGGGAAGTATAAAAAAAGCTCAAGGGAGAATCTTGAGCAATTGGTTCAGCTTGTTTAGAAAGGAAGTTCAACAATAATCAGGAGGAAACTGACATAGCATTGTCAACAAGCTCGGTTGTTTCTATGAAACTAATTACAGTTTACACCTGTTATGAAAATATGTCAACGAATTGATGTAAATACTTGAAATGTTTATGAAAACATTTTCATAAACTCTCCATAACCTTCCTTTTCCATGTCCTCATAGGGAATAAACGTCAGAGCGGCTGAGTTCATACAATATCGTAATCCGCCCTTCTCTTTGGGACCATCCGTGAAGACATGCCCTAAATGGCCACTATTGGAGCGGACTTCTATACGATGCATGCCATGAGAATAATCCGCTATCTCTTTCACTTTCGAGACAGGCTTTGTAAAGCTTGGCCAGCCACAGTGCGCATCGAACTTATCGAGTGATGAGAACAGGACTTCCCCTGACACCTTATCGACATAAATTCCCTTTTCGAAATGTTGATCATACTCATTGCTGAAGGGAGCCTCGGTGGCACTTTCCATGATCACTTTGTATTCTAACTCACTCAACTGTGATAGTTCCTTCTTCTTCATAAGATCACCTCACTTCTAATTATAAGTGTTCAATAGGTGCCTGTCACACTTTTCGCTTATAATAGAAAGGGTAAAGGGAGGAAATTATGACTAACTTATTTATTCAAGAAAAGTATCTGAAACCAGAGAATATCCAGCAATTAGAGGCAATGGGTTACACGGTTGAGACAGGTTCTGAGCCCTCCGACAAAGCATGGCCAGAAGTCTTATGTGTAGGGACGACACTCAATCTCAAACAACCTCAAGAGTACACTAATCTCAAGTACATTCAGCTCTTTAGCGCAGGCTATGATAGTGTCGATATCGAAAAAGCACACCAACATGGTATCATGGTAGCTAATGCCAGGGGTGCTTACTCAGTTCAGATTGCTGAATACGTGCTTGCTCGTTTGTTAAGTGTCTACAAGAAGGAGCGGGAGTTCGATTCACTTCAAAAGGATAGCACCTGGTCTCAGAGTATCCAGATGCACTCGCTGGTCGATGAGAAGGTAGCCATTCTGGGTTCGGGTAGTATTGGACAGGAAGTAGCGAAACGATTGAAACCATTCAACACGGACATCACCGGTTTTAATACCAGCGGTAGAGTTGACCCCCACTTTGATCATGGGGAATCTCTTGCGAATATTCATAATGTCATTGATCAATTCGACATTGTCATTATCTGTTTACCTTTGAATGACTCAACCTCTAAGCTATTTAATAAGGAGTTGTTGTTGAAGATGAAAGAGACTGCCACCCTGATCAATATTGGTCGTGGTCCGATTATTGTCGAGAGTGATTTAGTCGAAGTTTTGGAGACTCACTTACGTGCTGTCATACTGGATGTCTTCGAGGTTGAGCCCCTGACAAAGGATAGCTTGCTCTGGAATCATCCGAAAGCCTACTTAACTTCACACGTTTCATACAATGATAATAGTACCAGTAAAGTGCGTAATGAGATCATCATTGGTAACCTCGAACGCTACATTGATAGTGAACCCATCAAAAACCAAATAAAGTGAGTCATTGTAATTGATAATCATTATCAATATTGTTATCATTAACACATCAGGAGGTAATACAGGATGAAAAAGAATCAAGAAAAGTATTTGAACACATTGGTGGCTAGCTATGGGGTATTCTACACCAAGTTACATCAACACCATTGGTACGTGAAAGGTCTTAAGTTCTTTGAGGCTCACGCTAAGTTTGAAGAATTTTACAACGAGATCACTGAAAATCTAGATGAAGTAGCAGAGAGAGTACTTCAACTTGGTGGACAACCAGTCGCAACACTTAAGGAATTCTTGGAACTTTCTTTAATTGAAGAAGCACCATTCAAGGATAACGAAGATACTGTCGCAATGGTTAAGTCAGTTATAGCTGATTTTGAGACACTCAATAAAACCTATCAAGAAGGTTACGACCTCTTCGAAGGCGATGAAGTAACACTCGATTTACTAGTAGGACTTCAAGCAGCTGTTCAGAAACATCTCTGGATGTTGAACGCTTATTTAGCTTAATACCTAATAAAGAGAACTTCAATTCAAAATGAAGTTCTTTTCTTTTGTCATGGCCACTTACTTTTGCTCGCATATCTAGTTTACCCTTTAACATCATTAGAATTGTTGACTTAAAAATGAAGTTCAATATAATAATGTACAAGAGCGGTAGAGAATTCTCAGTGAACCTATCAGCGGTCGAGGTCCTTCATAGAGTTAAGGGCCTTTTACTTTGTGGAGGTAAATAAAAAACGCTATTTGAAATTAATCAAATAGCGTTAGCGTATCTTACAATAAATGGTGGACGCTAAGGGATTTGAACCCCTGCCCCCCTGCACGTCAAGCAGGTGCTCTCCCACTGAGCTAAGCGTCCAAGTGCCAATTAATAATATCAAAAAGTTCATCAAATGTCCAATATTCTTTGAAAAAAAGACCAATCCTTAGATTAGTCTATTTCTCATGTCTTCTACCTGGGATTCCAGGGTTGGTCATTTTCTTAAGATTCAGGATTTCATCCAGCTCATCCTCGCTTAAGATGTTCTTCTCAAGGATCAGCTGACGTAGGCGTTTGTTTTCCTTCATGGCTTGCTTAGCCAGTGAAGTAGCCTGTTTATATCCAATATGTGGGGCTAAAGCGGTCGCCGTCGCAGTAGAGATTTCCACTAGCTCCTCGCAGCGTTCACGATTGGCTTGGATACCATCAATCGCATTCAGTCTCAAGGTTTCACAAACATTCGTCAAGATCTGAATGGACTGGAATAAATTATAGAACAAGACCGGTTCAAACACGTTCAATTCAAGTTGACCCGCTTCCGCTGCCTTAGTAATTGTTACCTGGTTACCAAACACTTGGTAACACACCTGATTGGTCACTTCCAAAATAACAGGATTCACTTTACCAGGCATGATGGACGAACCCGGTTGCATCTCGGGGAGTGAAATCTCACCAAGACCCGCTTTCGGCCCAGAAGCCATCAGCCTGAGAGT
>JAAZEC010000090.1 GCA_012512495.1 Erysipelothrix sp. | reverse complement strand
ATGACATTCTCCTGAGCCTCAACCTTAATCGTGAATTCATCCCTAGTCTCCTCAATCCGGCGAATCCTCATCATGATACGAGCTTTCAATAAATCATGATTCACATTATCAAAATACGTGTTTACCTGCTTGATAATATCGCCCCTAAACCGCTCTTTCCGTAACATTAAATACTCTTCTTTAGTCAGTATTGTTTTGAACTCAATTTCCAGATTTGTCTCCATAATTCCTCCAACTCTATTATACATCAAAGTGATGAAAGGAATAACAAATGAAAAGGTATCTGATCCGTTGCCGTGACCAGCACTTCTCACTCTCCATCGCCAATGAACTCGAAACCAAGCTAAAAACCATCGGTTATGTTCTAGACGAAAAGAATCCCGAACTCATTATTACCATCGGGGGAGATGGAACGCTATTGCACGCCATTCACACTGATATTGATAAGCTAGACTCCGTTTCCTTTGTCGGCATCCATACCGGAACGCTCGGCTTCTTTACCGACTACACCTCCGATGAGATAGACCAGTTCGTCGCTGACCTAGCCGTTGGTGGCCACCGTGAAAGTGTCCCCCTCATCAGCATGCACTGTTACAACGGTGGACTGAGGCATGAGCTCTACGCCATCAATGAGGGAAGAATCGAAAACATCATCAAGACCCAGGTCATGGAAGTCTATATCAACGGCGAATACCTCGAGAAGTTCCGTGGCAATGGGATCTGTATCAGTGCCCAGATCGGTAGCACAGCCTACAACCGTTCAATCTCAGGAGCCATCATTGATTCCCAGATTCAAGCGCTACAACTGACGGAAATATCGGGCATCCATCACAAGTTTTATCGTTCCCTGAAATCACCATTAATACTCCACCCAGACACGAAGATATCGCTACGCTCTGACAGTTTTGATGGTGCGATGTTAGTATACGACCATCTGAACATCGACCTACATAAAACAACCAGAGTAGATTTTACTCTGGGTGAAAAAGAAGTTCATTTTTTAAGACTCAGACCTGTCAATTATTTCAGTAGGTTAAGAAATCTATTTTAACTCTCTCAAAGGCACCTGTTGGTCCTCGTAGTTAGGGTTGTTCGCCGTCTCAGAAGATAGAGAGAACGCCACACTAAGTCCAATCATGTAAGACAGTAAGGACGATCCCCCATAGGAGATGAGTGGCAGAGTAATACCCGTAATTGGTAAAAGCCCAATCATCATACCGATGTTTTGAATCTGTTGATAAATAAAAATCCCGACAATTCCCACCAAAGCATATCGACCAACGTCATTACGTGAGCGATAGGCAATCATAATCAATTTCACATCCAGTGCTAGACACAACAGGATGAGATACACGGAACCAAAGAAGCCAAAGGTTGAACCAAAGACCGCGAAGATAAAGTCAGTATGCGCGGCAGGGATCCCTAAGGAAGCCCCATTAAAACCAAGACCCTGCGTACCCGCACTACCCAATGAAACAATCGAGCGATACAGCTGGTAGCCAACGGACTGCTTGTACTTTTCATAATCCAGCCAGGCATAGAAGCGATCCAACCGATAGGAACTACCAAACAAGCCAGAAAGCAAATCAACATGGTTGCGATAGATGTAAATAATGCCGAAGTAGCCAACAATAAACGCAATTGCGATGATAAAGAACCATTCCCGTCGAATACCACTAACCAGTAACATGACCAGAATCGAAATGACCATAATCAGTGGAACACCCGTATCAGGCTGTAAGAAGTTGAGAATTAAGACGGGTAGTGTAT
>JAAZEC010000089.1 GCA_012512495.1 Erysipelothrix sp. | reverse complement strand
CTAGGAAGACTCTACAAGCTAATGAATGACGAGAGTGATTTCTATGCTTTAAACACCAAGATAACAACCGTAAGGAGTGAAGTTCTACTGTGAATCGTACCGCGCTAGCCCTGAAGATGCTGATCTATCTCAAAGGTAATGGACTGACCAAGAAGTTCGAATTAGCGGACTACTTGGAAACGAACGTCCGTAACATCAAGGAGTTAAGAAGTGAGCTTGAAGTGGCTGGCTACACCATCGATGTCATTAATGGACCTCACGGAGGCTATCTCTTGCGAGATACCTCCTTTTTCCCGTTATCCTTTTTGGAACCTCATCAGCGCCAGGCCCTAATTGACGCGAGTCCCTATCTGTTGAGTGCTAACCAACCAACCCTAGGTAAGGACTTCAAGGAGGGCTTCCTGAAGCTGGTGGCTAATGAAAAAGTCTACACGACCATCCAGAGTGAGACCCATCATTTACAGATGTCATCCCAACAGATTGAACACTACCTCCAGCTGCTAAGGGAGGCCATCAACAAAGAACAGCGGGTTCTGATCGTGTATCAGCGTGACTTGTTGAATAGTAAGAACTATTTATTTGAACCTTATGAAGTACTGCTCGTCAATGGCCTGTGGTACGTGGTAGGGTACATTAAGAACGATCATTGGGCGAGCTTGAAGATCAATCGCTTTAAAGATATTAAGTCGTTGGATGAGTCCTATTTGAAGGATGAAACATTTAGTACACAGTCGATGTTGTCGGAGTTTGGGTTCAAGTTCAATGATATTGTCGCGCTGGATTGTATTATCACGAACCATGCTTATGTGACGGAAACAGTCTATGGGAAGAACCAGAATATCACGATTCTTGATGAGGTATCGCTACGTTTGGAAGTGGAGATTGACTCGCGTCTGAGGGCTCAACAGTTCATTTTACAGTTTGGTAGTGATATAAAAATCATAGAACCAAAGTGGCTAAATACATATCAGAAGGAACAGGCTAGAAAGATATTGGATTTAAAGTAGAGAAAACTTGCTTACTCCAGACCGGTGGTTTATAATCGATACGAGAAGGATGTTGATCATGCAAGCAGAAAAAAGAAAAAGGAATTTTCCGTTAGTAAGAACGTCTTTTTTAGTCCTTATTGTCGCTGTTGTAATAGGTGGTGTACTGTGGGCTAAGAGTTCGCTTGATAAGAAAAAAGTGAGTGATTTTGAGGTTCAGGCTATGGCTCATACTCTAGATAATCGAGAAATAGGTGATATACAAGCGTTACAGGATGTAAACGATGAGTATATCGCTTCCGTCTATTATCCAAGCTTTGCCAAGGAACCAATTGATGGCCAGATTAAGGAAGTGGTTGAAGCACATTTCAATCGTTTCAAAGAACAATATGGTCATGATAAGGCAGCGAGTCCTTATAAGCGCTCGATTCTCAATATTGACTACAGTTCGTATCAAGTTAATAAACGTTTTGTTTCGCTCTTTTTTCAAATGAGTACTCAGGTACAGGCGAATGATCAAAAAGAGCTGGAGTATTTCACTCTGCTGGTTGATCTCGAAGAGAATCAACTGATGCCAGTCAAGGAGTATTTCAGGGAGAACTACCTTGAGGTGTTGACTGAAAAGGCTAATGAGCACTTTACTAATGACAAGGAACTGTCTACACTTCTTGATACAGAAACTTATAAGAATGGCATCGCGGGTACAGAAGAGAACTACCAACAACTCCTCATTTTAAAGGACAGGGTAGAAATAATCTTCCAAGCAGATCAGTTGTTTGAGGATGTTGATGAAAAACTAGTGGTTGATGTCAATAATGATCAGTTGGGTGAGGTTTTGAAATATGATTTAACTGGTCAAGAAATAATTGTCGAGGAACCGGTTGAACCGGAAGTTCCTGTTCCTCATGGTCGTAAGCTATTAGCGTTCACGTTTGATGATGGACCGAGTAATCGTTATACTAACCGGATTGTGGATGCCTTTGATAAGGTGGGAGGTAAAGCTACCTTCTACTTACTGGGTTTACAAGTGGAGGCATATCCTGAGAATGTGAAGTATATTCATGATCATGGTCATGAGATTGGTAACCATTCGTATAGCCATCCTAAGTTGACGAAGCTGAGCCAAGCTGAGATTCAGTATGAGATTGAACACACGAATGATTTAATTAGGGCTATCACGGGTGAGGGGGCTAAAACCGTTAGACCGACCTATGGTGCGGCGGACGATGCCGTGAAGCAAGCAATCAATTATCCTATGATGAATTGGAATATTGATTCTCTGGACTGGAAGAGTCGGGATACTCAGGCTATCATCAATGAAGCATTGGCTAATATTGAGGATAATGGCATCATTATCATGCATGATATTTATGAAACGACGGCATTAGCCGTGGAGTACCTGTTACCGATTTTGGATGAACAGGGTTATGAGTTGGTGACAATTTCTGAAATGGCTCAGATCAATGG
>JAAZEC010000009.1 GCA_012512495.1 Erysipelothrix sp. | reverse complement strand
TACCACGACGATTCACTAAGGCAATCGTTTTAATTCCGTGGCGCTTCGCTAACCGTAAGGCCTCCAGCGTATCCGCCGTCTCACCCGACTGTGAAAAAAGAACCACACAATCATTCTCCCTAAATAAAGGCACCTGATACCTAAACTCACTCGCAATACTCACGGTGCTCTCCATCTGGGCCAGTTCCCGTAGGTGATGACTCAACACCAACCCCGCATGGTAAGCCGTCCCACAACCGACGATATGAAACCGCTCGAAACTTTCTAAATCCTTTGCAGTAATGTTATCCTCACTGAAGTCCACTCGCTGATCATGAACACGATTCATAATCGCCCGCTTAAAAATGCGCGGTTGTTCCAATATCTCCTTAATCATGAAATGGGGATGCCCCTCCTTATGGACCAGGCTCTCTTCCCAATCAATCTGTGACACCTTATAATCCTTCTCTTGTAATGTATCCATCGCTAAGATTTTAGTTTCATCCCTAGAAACACAACCAATCTCATTTTCCTCAAGGAAGATAATATCGCGCGTGTACTCCAAGATAGCACTCATATCACTCGCCACAAAGTTCTCATGTGAACCCTGACCAATCACCAATGGGCTATCCTTCCTGAGAACATAGATCGTCTCAGGATCCTGTAAGAAAAGGATCGCCAGCGCATACGCGCCCTCAATAGTTTTTACTAGTGCCTGTAAACTCTCCGGGATCGACTTACCACTCTCCAACTGATTCTCCAACAGATAGATAAGGACCTCAGAATCAGTCTCACTCTTAAATTCGTACCCCTGGCTCAGTAGTTGTTGCCTCAGGAGTAAATGGTTCTCAATGATACCATTATGTACCAACATGACCTGCTTGCTACCATGGGGGTGAGCATTGAGCTGGCTAGGAATACCATGGGTCGCCCAGCGCGTATGCCCAATACCAATCGTTACGGAATCAAACGGATTCTCACTCAACTTTTCCTTTAATGCCTTTATCTTGCCTGCTTCCTTGTTAATGATTAGCTCATTGTTTTGAATACAACCCAGCCCCGCTGAATCATACCCACGATATTCTAACTTCTCAAGGTTATTCAAAAGTACCTTTTGGGCATCTTGAAAACCGGTGTAACCTACAATTCCACACATATTGTTTATTATCCTTTCGTGCACCACAAAAAAGCTTCTGTGATGAGCCTAATTAAATGATTGTTCTTAGAAAATAATGACCTGTTTTGAAAGTTTGTCAGGCATTTAACGATGTTTCCTCACCGATGTGGCTCCCGCCGAATCTTTCGATAACCACATTCCTCGTCACTCGTAAGGTGAGCCGGGCGCTGTAACTATAACCTTAACTACCCTCCTTTTTCTTTTTTTATAGTAACAGAATCAAAATCAAATAGGAAGAAAAAGATAAAAAAAGCCGAACCCGAAGGTTCAGCTAAAATAGTTGAATGATATCCTTGTACGTCACCACGATAATCAACAGGAACAGAAGCGCAAAGCTCGCTAATATTAGCACCGTCTCCAACTTCTGGTTCACCGGTTTACCAGTGATAGCCTCCCATAAGGAGAACACAACCCTACCACCATCCAAGGCTGGTAAAGGCAATAACTGTAAAATGCCCACATTCACGGACAGAATTCCCGTGAAGAAGAACAGCGGTAAGAGCCCTTGGGATGCGACTTGTGACGTCACCGTATAAATACCCACGGGACCCGACAAGTTCTCAAAGCCTACCCCACCAAACAGATCACCAATCACCTTGAAAATCAGTAAGGATGAATCAGCCGCGTATTTGACACCCACGCCAATTGCTTGCAAGAAGTTAATCTCTTGTGAACCAAACGAGATACCAACCAAGTACTGGTCATTCGCTTCGTTAAATTCCGGCATGACTGAAATTTCAATTTCATCACCAGCACGATCGATCGTGTAGATTCTAGGCAACATGGCTTCTTCTTCACTCAGTGCCATATCGTCAAAGTCATTGACTTCAATGACCTTCGAATCAACAATCATGGCCGTGATTCGATCACCCACCTGGAGTCCAGCCTCTGAGGCCGGGCTATCATCCAACACACTCACAATCTTGTTACTCGAAGCATAAGGAGATCCCGAAATCGTAAACACGATTGTGAAGATCACAACCCCCAAGACTAGATTCATCAGAATGCCCGCGAGTTGAACTATAATACGCTTCCATGGATTCAGACCCGTGACCGTACGCTCAGCTGGTAAGTCAGGAGGAAACATGTCAGTTTCCTGTTCACTTTCCCCTGCCATTGCCACATAGCCACCAATAGGTAAGAGACGCAATGAATACTTGGTTTCTTTCCCTTTTCTCTGAAACAATAGTGGTCCCATACCGATGGAATACTCAGCACAGTAAACATTAAAATATTTAGCAGCGAGCAGATGGCCAAATTCATGAATAGCCACGATGCCCCCTAGTACTAAAACAAAAGATATAATTCCTCTAAGACCTTCCATTAATAACACCTCGCTTTAATTCTTTAAACACTAGAATGTACCCGCGGCAGTGAATAGCAACATCATCAGAATCAAGGTGAACACCATTGAATCGATGCGGTCGAGAATGCCGCCATGGGATGGTAGTAGTGTACCAAAATCTTTGATTTTATATTGTCTCTTGATACTTGAGAAGAATAAATCACCCAATTGAGCAACAATCGGTATCAGCAAGGATGCCAAAATCACAAACTCAAACTCAAAAGGAACTAAGAAATGGCCATAGATCAACGAAGCAATTAAGCCACCGAAATAACCACCAATTGCCCCTTCCCAGCTCTTATTGGGAGAAACCTTAGGAATCATTTTGTGCTTGCCATAATTGACACCCACAAAGTAAGCCATGGTATCGGTCATGTAGTTGGCGACCAAGAGCCAGATAAAGGCTAGATAGCCATAGGTGATAAAGAGATTGACCGCTGAATAAATCGCCATCATTAGGAGTGCCGTCATCAGGAAGATGAAGCTCATGTGTTCAATGGTAAACCAGTCAGTCACAATGAGAAGAACTGCCAGGATAATAATGAAACCACAAATCAGAGCCACCAGATACTTGATACTAATGAAGGGAGTTGCTAGCATGAACAGCAACATCAAAGGAAAGATGATCGGTTTGACCTTGGTACGAATGAGTGAATACAACTCATAGGCAGCAACGGCTAAAACACCGATAATCAGAATCATGAAGCCTACGTCACCGGCAGCGAAGAAACCGAAAACGACACCGATCACTACGAGTGCTGTTAAGATTCTCTGTTTCACTTCACACCACCAAACCTTCTATCCCGCTGATAATACTCTTCGACACACTTCTTGAAATCTTCAGGCGTGAAATCAGGCCATGCTTTTTCGACAAACATCAGTTCCGCATAGGCCGATTGCCATAATAAGAAATTCGAGAGACGCATTTCACCAGACGTCCGAATCATCAGATCAACATCGCCAAACTCAGAAGTCATGAGGTACTTTGAGAAGCCCTCAACATCTAAATCGTTAGGACGTGCACCACTGATGACCTCTTCAGTATAATCCTTTATGGCATGAACTATCTCGTCTTGTGCCCCATAGTCCATTGCGAAGTTTAGGACCATGCCGGTGTTGTCTTTGGATTGTTCAATCGCTCGTAACAACACTTTTTTGGTATCCTCTGGAAAGTGCTCAAGATGACCGATTAAGTTGATCTTGATGTTCTTGTCCATTAACTCTTTCATGTAGCGATCGAAAAAGATAGCTGGTAGTTTCATCAAATAGTTGATTTCATTTGCTGAACGTTGCCAGTTTTCTGTTGAGAAAGCATATAACGTTAAAGTAGAAATACCACTTGCTTCGGCAGCAATCGCAATATTTCTGACATTGTTTGTTCCATGTAAATGACCAAAGGAACGATCCTTATTTTGATTTTTAGCCCAGCGGCCATTACCATCCATGATAATGGCCACATGAGATAAATGACTATCCATAATGGACTAGATGCTCATGATTTCTTCGTTTTTAGCAGTCGCAATTGCTTCGGCGTGCTTGATGAAATCATCCGTTGCTTTTTGAACATTTTCGAGTTCGCGTTTTTGATCGTCCTCGCGAAGTTCCTCGTCTTTTTTGACCAGATCATTCACATCTCGACGTTCATTACGAATCGCAACCTTGGCTTCTTCAAGTAGCTTGTTCACATCTTTGGTCAGATCCTTACGGGTAGCCTCAGTCAGTGCTGGCACCAGCATCCGTACAACCACACCATCGTTTTGGGCATTAAGTCCCAGGTTAGCAGCATTGATTGCTTTTTCGACAGCCCTCAATTGGCTTGGATCAAATAGTTTCACTACCAATTGTGTACCTTCAACGACCGTGATCTGACCCATTTGGCTCAGTGGGGTTGGTGCTCCGTAATAATCGATTTCAATCCCGCTAATCATATTGGGATTAGGGCGACCAGTACGAATCACAGAAAGATTGGATTCAAAGTTGCTAATGACTTTATCCATTCTGCTTTTTGCTAATTCAGTAAATTTACTCATAAAACTTCCTCCTATTCTTTACTTATACGGGTCCCAATGACTTCTCCAAGGGCTGCCCGTTTAATATTACCTTTCTCATTCATATCGAAGACAATTAAATCGATATCATTATCCATGCACATGGAGGTCGCTGTTGTATCCATGACTTGCAGGTTATTCTGAATCATCTCCATATAGGTAAGTGTATCATATTTAGTAGCTGTTTTATCAAGTTTCGGATCGGCTGAATAGACGCCATCGACCCCATTTTTAGCCATTAGAATGACATCCGCATTGATTTCCGAGGCACGAAGCGCGGCCGTGGTATCCGTTGAGAAATAAGGATGCCCAGTTCCCGCTCCAAAGATGACGACCCGTCCCTTTTCTAAGTGTCGAGTAGCTCTGCGGAGAATGAACGGTTCGGCGACTTCCCGCATTTCAATAGCGGTTTGAACCCGGGTTTCAACCTTCAGGTGTTCTAGAGCTCCCTGGACCGCAATCGCATTGATGACGGTTGCCAGCATACCCATATAGTCGGCTTGATTGCGATCGATATTGAGATTGGTCACCTGCTTACCACGGATGATGTTACCACCGCCCACGACAATGGCGACTTCGATGCCTAGTTCTATCACTTCTTTAATCTCACTCGCCAGATTGCTTAAGACGACTGGATCGTGTTGACTGGTGCTAGAAGCTAGCGCTTCACCGCTGATTTTTAGAAGAATCCGTTTATACATATTCTTTTCTCCTTTTTATAAAAAAAGACACAAAGGCGTGTCTTTTACTTAGCTTGAGTCATGCTGGCGATTTCTTCAGCAAAATTTTCTTCTCGCTTCTCGATTCCCTCGCCGACAGCATAGCGAACAAAGCTAACCACTTTGGCATTGGCATTATTCAGCATTTTATCCACACTTAGGGAACTATCCTTAAAGAATGGTTGATCAACTAATGAAATTTCTTGAAGTGCTTTCTTGACCCGTCCAGCAACGATACCCGCTCTAATATTCTCAGGCTTGTTCGCCATGGATTCGTCATTCTTCAAGACTTCTGTCTGAATGTCTGTTTCTTTGTCCACGATTTCTTGAGGCATGTCGTCTCTTGAAATGAATTGTGGGCTCATGGAAGCAACTTGCATCGCAACATCGTGTGATACTTCATCGTTTCCACCCTTTAGGACTACGAGTGCAGCGATCTTACCACCCATATGAGTGTAGTCACCGAAGATCTCGTCATCATTCTTTTCAACAACTTCTAAGCGACGAAGTGAAATCTTTTCACCAATCGTTGCTGTTGCTTGTGTAACTAAATCAGCAACAGTGCTACCATCAATAACTAAATTGTTGGCAGCTTCTAAATCAGCTGGTTTCTCTTTGACGAAAGTCGAAGCTAATGAGTCTAATAGACCAGTGAATTTGTCATTTTTAGCGACAAAGTCTGTCTCAGCATTAAGTTCAAGGACGACGCCAGTATTGCCTTCGACCACGACTTTTGCTAGGCCTTCAGCAGCGATGCGTCCAGCTTTCTTGGCAGCAGTAGAGATGCCTTTTTCTTGTAACCAAGTAATGGCTTCTTCAATGTTACCATCCGTGGCTTCTAATGCTTTTTTACAATCCATCATACCGGCTCCGGTACGATCGCGTAGTTCTTTAACTAGTTTAGCGCTAATCATAATTATTCTCCTTTACTTTGAACAACCGTTTCTGCTGCTTCAGGTGTTGAAGCTGGTGCTTCTTTTGGTGCAGCAGCAGCTGGAGCTTCATCTTGCGTTACACGCTTATTGAAAGTACGGCGGTTTTTGTTAAATGTTTGTGAACGATTACGGCGATCATCACGTTGACGACGTTCTTCCTGACGTTGACGGCGACGTGCTTCGTTTTGTTCATCGACACGACGGATAACATCATTCATCGTAATATCATTTTCACTATCTTCAACGAAAGCAACGGTTTGTACGCCACCCTTCGCATCTACAATCGCATCACTCAAGACTGCTGTGATTAAACGAATTGTTTTGATAGCATCATCGTTTGCTGGAATCATGTAGTCCACGATGTCTGGAGCACAGTTTGTATCCACGATACCGAATACTGGAATCTTAAGTTTACGAGCTTCCAAGACCGCGATGTGATCCTCAGTTGGATCGACAACAAATAAAGCATCAGGAACTTTCTTCATTTCCTTGATACCACCTAAGAAGTTTTCTAAACGAGTTGCTTCTTTACGTAGCAAAATGACTTCTTTCTTAGGATAGACATTGATTGAACCGTTTTCTTCCATCGTTTCAATATCCAACAGACGACGGATCGACTTTTGAATTGTTCTAAAATTGGTGAGCGTTCCACCCAACCAGCGTTGGTTGATAAAGAAGGAACCGCTACGTAGTGCTTCTTCTAAGACTGTTTGTTGAGCTTGTTTCTTAGTCCCAACAAAAAGAACCTTACCCCCATTTTGAGCAATTTCGCTCATTTTATGGTAAGCCTCCTCAATCCTTGTTTGAGTTTGATTCAAATCAAGAATGTGTGTACCGTTTTTAGCGGTGTAGATGAAGGGTGCCATTTTTGGATTCCAACGACGTGTTTGGTGACCGAAATGAGCCCCGCTTTCTAATAACTGTTTAATGGTGACAACTGACATATAAATACCATCCTTTCCGTTTTTCCTCCACTATTTCTGACATTACCAACAAAGAGGCTATCCCTCTAAGCACGGGGTAATGAATCCATAGTGTGTATGTATGTACACTCAGTTAGTGCCTTATGTAATATACCACAACGAGCTACCATGTGCAAACAATCTAACGTTAAAAGTTCGAATTCGTTGACAGCCACCCCAGGTTGCGTTATCATTTAATAAACAAATGTTTTATTTAAAGACAAGTGTTAGAAAGGATGGTGCTATGTTAAGCGCAAAAGAGCGGGCGATTCTCGAGGAACTGCAGCTCAACCCCTATATTTCCCAGAAGAACCTAGCGGATAAGATCGGTTTATCGCGAAGTGCTACAGCGAACTTAATTTCTCAACTAGTCAACAAGGGCTATATTATGGGGAAAGCTTACATTCTCAATGACAGGAAATCCATTATCTGTATTGGTGGTGCGAACGTCGATCACAAGCTCGTCTTGAAAGAAGATCTACAACTGTACACCTCTAACCCCATCTCATCCCTCACGACTATTGGTGGCGTGGTTCGTAACGTTGCCGAGAATCTTGGTCGACTGGATCAGAACGTAACGCTCCTCTCACTGGTTGGTGGTGATATGAACGGACGATCCATTCTCAACTACTGTAAGGATTTCATTTCGGTTCACGAGGTAGAAATCATCGAGAATGCGACGACGGGTAGCTACTCCGCTATTTTGAACAATGAGGGAGATCTCATCTTAGGGATTGCGGATATGGACATTGCCAACCTAATGGATGATCGCTGGCTACAGCGACACCGACAGGCCCTCTCGAGTGCCAAGCTACTCGTGATCGACACAAATGTCGAACCTTCAGCCATTCAGTACCTGCTGGACTTCAGTAGAGACGAGAACAAGGACATGGTCATCATTGGTGTTTCTGCACCTAAGGTCAATCGTGTTCCAGAAGAACTAGCGGGAACCTTCCTGACCATCTTTAATAAAGATGAGTCCCAAGCCTACTTTAAAACCAAGGAAACCGATGCTAAGAAGCTCACTCAAATGTGGCTCGATAAAGGGGTCTCCTACGCGGTTGTCACCGATGGCAAGGATGGTGTCGCCTATGGTTACCAAAAAGGTATCTACAAGAGCCCTGCTATTGTGGTGAAGGAAGTAGTAGACGCGACTGGTGCCGGTGATGCCTTCTGTTCAGGTGTTATTTACGGATTAATGAATGACAATAATTTCCACGATTCAGTCCTCTTAGGACAACTCAATGCCAGTGCCACAATCCAGAGTACTTCTTCCGTCAGGGAAGTACTTACTCGCCAATTACTCGAATCAGAAAAGGAGCAACACAATGCTAAAAAAATATCTTAGTTTTTCAAAGGAAGTTCAGGATGCAATCGATGCGAACCAACCAATTGTCGCACTAGAATCAACCATCATCTCCCATGGCATGCCCTATCCACAAAATGTTGAAATGGCCCGCAAGACCGAAAGCATCATTCGTGAACAGGGTGCCGTCCCAGCAACCATCGCCATCATGGACGGTAAGATCAAGATTGGTCTTGAAGAGAGCGAACTTGAACTACTAGGACAAAGCAAGGATGCTCTTAAGGTTTCCCGTCGTGACTTCGCCTACGCAGTATCATCTAAGAAACTTGGAGCTACCACGGTAGCGACGACCATGATGGCTGCCGAAATGGCAGGCATTCACTTCTTCGTAACCGGTGGTATCGGTGGTGTTCACCGTGGCTATGAAGACCACATGGATGTCAGTGCGGACCTTGAAGAACTGGCTCATACCAACGTCAATGTTATTTGTGCCGGCGCTAAGTCAATCCTCGATCTACCTCGTACCCTCGAATACCTTGAAACTCACGGCGTAACGGTCGTTGGCTATGGTACCGATGAACTACCCGCCTTCTTTACTAGGAAGTCTGGCCATAAACTAAACTTACGCCTTGATACAGTTGAAGAAATCGCGAGTGTCATCGCCACTAAGGATGACCTTGAACTACCTGGTGGCGTCTTGATTACTAACCCAATCCCTGAAGAACACCAACTGGATAGAGACTACATCGATGGCATCATTGCTCAAGCGACACAAGATGCTGAAGATCAGCACGTGGTCGGCAAGGATATCACCCCTTTCATGTTGGCATCCATTGTCAAGAAGACCGATGGTAAATCCCTTGAAGCTAACATTGCACTCGTCTATAACAACGCTAAGGTTGGCGCACAGCTAGCCGTGGCCCATCATAACATCAAAAACTGAGGTCATTCTCAGTTTTTTTCTGTCAAAAATATCATCTTTAACATTGACTTTTTTCTACCAAATGAATATCATTATAGTCGTAGTCGCGCCGGTTTAACTCAGTTGGTAGAGTAACTCATTCGTAATGAGTAAGTCATAGGTTCGAATCCCGTAACCGGCACCATCATATACACATCAAGGGGCTGTAACGAAATAGACGGAATGAGTTAAGTCTATGGAGCTACAGCTCCTTTTTTGATGGTCTACCTTCAGACCATCGAATTTGACAAAATAAAAACCAACTCAATGGTCTTTTTATCACATTATTAGGTATTTTGAGCACACAAAAATATCTTTTGAATGATCAAGGTAGGCTATCATTCCTAGTGTAGGATACGATGTTTCTTAAGAAGCTCATAGTGTCGTTGAATCCTGCTTTTTCGATGACCTTGACCATAGACAAAG
>JAAZEC010000088.1 GCA_012512495.1 Erysipelothrix sp. | reverse complement strand
ATAACTTTTTTATTACTCAAGAAAAACTTTAAAATAAAACACCTCTTAACATTATTCGTAGGCTTACTACTGGGTATTTTCATTAACTTTTTCTTCTATGTCTTCTTCGCCAATTTGAATATTGAGTCCTACATCATTAAGTTGGTGTTATTCGTCCTATCAATTGTTGCCTCTGCCTACTTTGTCAGCATCGTACAAACCTCACAGTTCGTCAGTCTTCCCCTCGAGGATCTCTGTCAGAACCTAGCCGATAAGTACAACAAAACCTTTGCCTATATGAGGCAGGCCGCCGACATACTCTGTGTCGCTGGCATCATTATCTTCACACTCATCTTCAAAATTCCACTCACGCTCCGTGAAGGAACCATCATCTCCATGATTATCTTCGCACCATTCACCGGTGTGTTCATGCCACGACTAACTAATTGGTTAACTGAGAAGCAGATACTTCCCTTGCGCAAACATAACCGCTCACCAGAGCAAGCGTAAGGTTATAACCGCCCATCTCACCATGCAAGTCTAACAACTCACCAATCATAAATAGATTCTTAAAGCGCTTTGACGCAAAGTTCTGTGGATTCACTTCATCCAGTGAGACACCACCACCCGTCACAATCGCTTTTTTTATATCCATCACTTCATGAATCTCAACTTTAAAATGGAACAAGGCCTCAATCAGCTGACGAACTCGCTTATGAGAAAGCTCACGCACCAAAGCATTCTCATCAATACCCTGAAGGTTTAAAACAAAAGAAACCATCCGTTTCGGTAGGTAAAACGAGAGGACATTCGTAAGCTTCTTAGCTGGTTGTGACACGATCTGTGTAAAGAAAGCCTCCTGAGTGTAATGACTAATCAAAGCACACTCCAAAGAAACGCTCTCTTGTACTTTCAAAAGATGGTGGACATGTTCACTACACAACATGATCGCCGGACCACTCAGTCCAAAATGAGTAAACAATACATCACCCGTAGTTGAATAAACCACTTTCTGATGATTGTCCTTAACCATCACCTTCTTGTTCTTGAGTGTCAAACCCTGTAAGTCCAGGGGCTCACGACTAATCAGTGAGGTCTCCACCGGATATAAATCCGTGATCTCCACACCATGTTTCTGAAGTATCTCATGACCCAGACCATCGCTACCCAATGCACCATAGGAGACGCCACCCGTCGCCATGATCACTCTATCAGCCAGGATTGTCCCCGTCTCTGTGATAACACCCTTGATTTCATCATTTTCAATCAGTAAGTCTATCACCTTCGTATTAAATTTTGTAATCTTGTTAAGTTCTTCCTCAAACACTTTTAGGATATCCACCGCTTTATCCGACTCTGGAAACATCCGTTGATTATCCTCTTCTTTGAGAGGCACCCCATTTTCATTAAAGAAGGAGATAATAGCCTGTGGATGAAACTTGCTGAGGGCGGAAAAGAGGAACTTCCCATGATGAATTCGCTTAATGAGTTCCTTAGTCGGCTTGTTATTCGTGATGTTACAACGGCCATTCCCAGTGACTAACAGCTTCTTACCCAGTGAGTTATTGCGTTCCAACAAGATAACCTCATGATCCTTCATGAGCTGATAAGCCGCCATCATGCCCGCTGGACCTCCACCTACAACAATAATTTTCATATGTTATTTATCACCACTGTGATTGCCTCCGTCATTTCTTCTAGACTCATTTTATCCGTAGATGGCAAATGAATAAAACCATTAGGTTTTGTGTTCTGTAAATAATGAGCCACCTGATACATCAAGTGATTACACACGAAAGTGCCCGCGGAATTAGAGATTTCCACCGGAATCTTCAGGGACTCCAACCTATTCTGTATATCAATAAGTGGCAAGGTTGAAAAGTAAGCGGCAGGTCCACCGTCGATGATAGCCTGGTTACTAGGTTTATTGCCCTCATTATCTCTAATCCTGAAATCATCCACATTGATTGCGACTCTCTCCAGTGAGATCTTATCTCGATTAGAGGCCATGCCAAGACAGATAACGATTTCCGCTTCATCGAGAAAAGGCTTCAAGGTTTCAAACGATTTCTGCCTCACCGTCGGAACCAAGACCTTCATGAGATCTTGACGTTCTGGTAGTTGTTCAAGGACTAATTGTGATGAGTTCACTGCGT
>JAAZEC010000087.1 GCA_012512495.1 Erysipelothrix sp. | reverse complement strand
ATGTAAAATGGTTTCTTCCATGACCATCACCTCAAAATTATCATACTTGAAAATATTTCAAGTTACAAGAGTTAATTGAAAATAATTCAAGCACAGTGTATAATGAAAACAGAAATTAGGTGAGACACATGAACTATCATCAAACACTCAAAGAAGCCCGCAAACAAAGGGGTTTAAGCCAACAAGAAGTTGCCGACTACCTCGGGTACAAATCCTTTACCACCATCCAGAAATGGGAAGACGGCACCTCGCTACCACCCCTAAAGATATTTAACCAACTTCAAAAGCTCTATCAGCTAGACGAGAGAGATATCGCCCCCGTACTAGGAACCGTCAGAGGCGGTGTCCCCTTATTAGCAACCCAAGAGGAACTGGTCTCCAACCAGTCCCGCTATTTTTATCTGCGTGTCATCGGTGACTCCATGAAAGATGACCGGATTCTCGAGGGAGACGAAATTCTAGTCAGGGCCCAAAACGATATCGTAAGTGGACGTATCGGTGTCGTCCTCATCGGAGACGAAGCCACCGTCAAACGCGTCTACCACACGCCAGAGGGCCTCTTATTAAAGCCAGCCAATCAAGACTACCAGCCAAGATTACTAGGACCCAGTGATGAAGTCCGAATTCTCGGCGAAGTACTCGAAGTTAGGATCAAGGTGTAGTTATGGGACCAGCACTCAGAGAGCTCTCCGAACTCATCACTTTTATTCATCGCTTCCTAACCAAGATGTTTCAAGCTCTTGGTTTTCAATTCAGTGACAAACAGCTCCACTTCATCATCATTGGCATCGCCGGCTTCATTATCTTCATATTAAGCACGCTGCTCTTCAAATGGCTCGCTAAGTACTCCATCCAGTTCGTTTCCCTCATCTTTACCCTCACGGTCCTCGTGGTCGTGGTCTTCGCCATCGAAATCCAACAGAAGATCAGTGGATCAGGTAATATGGAATTCGCAGACGTAGTCTACGGACTCTGGGGCTTTTTAGCAATCTTCGCCATTTATCTCGTTGGCTACGGCATTTACAAGCTCATAAAGAAACAATTGACCTAAAGTGACAGACCTTTCAAAAGTGTGACTAATCTTGTATAATGAGTAAGTTAGAAAGGGGTCAGACATGTTTTTAAGACGCATCGAAATGCAAGGCTTTAAGTCCTTCGCAGACCCAATTATTATAAATTTTGAACATGGTATCACAGGAGTCGTAGGCCCCAATGGATGTGGCAAATCCAATATCACAGACGCAGTACGCTGGGTCCTCGGCGAGCAATCCGTCAAGTCTATGCGCGGATCCTCAATGAGTGATATCATTTTTAGTGGTACTACCCAAAGAAAGAGAGTCAACACCGCCAGTGTGACCCTTGTTTTCGACAACACCGCTAAGCTATTAGACCATGAAGCAGACGAGATTGAAGTCACTCGCCGCATTCACCGTGAAAACGGCGAAGGGGAGTACTATATCAATAAACAACCCGTCAGACTCAAAGATATTCAAAACCTTACCCTCGATTCGGGAATCGGTAAAGACTCGCTCTCCATCATTTCACAAGGAACCATCTCCAACTTCGCGGACGCCAAACCCATCGAAAGGCGCTCCCTCTTCGAAGAACAAGCAGGGGTCTCCAAGTACAAGAAAAGAAAGATAGAAGCCCTCGGCAAGCTATCACGCACCGCCGATAATATCGAGCGAATGATGGACATCGTCACCGAGATCGAAAGGCAAGTCGTCCCCCTTAAAAAGGCCAGCGACAAAGCCAAGATCTACCACGAGAAGCAATCCCGCCTCGAAGCCATCGAAACCTCCGTCCTCGTCTCCGAAATCGACACACTCAACTCTGAACTCGAAGAACTCAAGAGGGTTGTTTTCGACACGCAAACCAAGATCGCCAGCTACGAAGCTAACTTGAACCTCAACGATCTTCAAACCAGCGAAAGCCGCGAACAGATTAATGAGCTCGACCGTAAAATTCAGGCCTCACAAGAAAGAATGATGAGTGTCGTCAACGAGATTCAAACCCTCGAAGGACGAAAAACAGAACTCGACGAAAAATCAAAATACATACTCGAAGTCGGCAACCTCGAAGAAAAACGTGAACAGCTCCTCTCACTCACACAACAAGCCAAGAGTGAATACGACGACCGCGTCCAGCGCCTCAACGCACTGAAATCCGAAGTCGACCTACTCAATCAGCAATCCATCAGCAACAATCGGGAAATCGCCGACGCCAACCAAAAAAGGGAAGAGCTTTTAAGCCTGCTCAATCAGCTGAATAACCGGAAAAACACCCAACAACAGCTCATCGACAGACCCTTCATTACTATCAAAGGTGTCAGCACCATTCTCGACAACAAGAACTCCCTCGAAGGCATTAAAGATGTCGTCGCTAAGCTTTTGGTTCCAACCGACGGCTACGAACTCGCCATCAGCAACGCTCTAGGAGGCTCCAGCAACTACATCGTCACCCGTGACGAAGAAGCCGCCAAGCAAGCCATTGCCTTCCTCAAAAGAAACGCCTCAGGACGTGCTACCTTCATACCCCTCAACACCATCAAACCCCGCTACCTGAGCCAAGACATCCTCACCATCTGTGAAAACACCGAAGGCTTTTTAGGTCTAGGCAGTGACTTCGTCGAAAACGAGCCCATCTACGATACGCTCTCCGACAGTCTCTTAGGCAATGTTATCGTCGCCGACACCATTGACCATGCCCAACAATTAGCTCGCCTCACAAACTACCGAGCCCAAATTGTAACCCTCGAAGGGGATATCTTCTACCGTGGAGGAACCATCGCCGGTGGTAAATTCAAAGAGAATAATTCACTACTAGGAGCCAAAAAAGAACTAGAAAAACTAGAGCTACTCATCAGTGAAGCCAACGCCTCACTCGACGAAATCACCACCAAAGGCAGACAACTGCTAGCCCAAAAGAGTGACTACGACGAACAGCTCATGGAGAATCGGATTGGTCTCGCTCAAATCGAGCCCATCGTCGACGTTAAACGAGCCAAGTTCGAGAAACTCAAAGGCGACCTAGAACTCCTAAGCCCTCAAGACAACAACCAGGAACTGTCCTATAAGGATGACCTCATTGATGGCCTCAACAAAGCTTACTTCGAGCGTGACAGTATCATTAACTCCCTCAAGATTCAAAGGGAATCCCGCGTCTCACTCACCCATAAGCAACAGGCCCAACAGTCTGAGAGTCAACAGCTACGCCGTTCAATCTCTACGCTCCAAACCAAGCTCTCGGAATACCAGATTCGATTGGCCAAAACGGAAACCAAGCTCGAAAACAACCTCGACCGCTTATCCTCCGAGTATCAAATGACCTATGAGTTCGCGATGCGAGGTGAGAGAGTCGAAAACATCGAAGAAGCCAAGAAGGAAGTCGTCACCCTCAGAAGTCAGATTCAACGACTAGGCTCAGTCAATATGAGCGCACCCGAAGAATACGAAGAACTCAGCGAGCGCTACGAATTCCTTAACAAGCAACTCAAAGACCTCGAGCAATCCAAAGAGAACCTACTCGAACTGATTGATGAGATGGACGAAATCATGAAGGTTCAATTCAAGGAAATGTTCGATAAAATCAACCATGAATTCGACACCACCTTCAAAGAACTCTTCGGAGGAGGCCATGGTAAACTCGTGCTCGAAGACGAGAACGACCTGTTGAATACCGGCGTCGACATCGATGTTCAGCCACCAGGCAAGACCATCCAAAACATCCGTCTCTTCTCAGGTGGTGAGAAATCACTCATCGCCATTAGCGTCCTCTTCGCCATTCTAAGAGCGCGACGCGTCCCACTCTGTATCTTTGACGAAGTCGAAGCGGCCCTCGACCAAGGTAACGTCGAAAGGTTTGCACGCTACATCAGCAAGTTCTCAGACACTACCCAATTCATTGTCATTACCCACCGCCCAGGAACCATGGCCCAATGTGATACTCTATACGGCGTCACTATGGCCCAAAAGGGCATCTCCTCACTATTGAAAGTCAGACTCTCTCAAGCAGTCGAAATCAGTGAGTCAGAAAGGAGTTAAGATGTCATTCTTTAAGAAATTTGTGAACCGCTTCAGTAGTCGCTCCGATAAACAGGCCTACTCCGAGGGGTTAAACAGAGAAAATAACTCATTTATCAATAAACTAATGTTGATGTTCGAGGAAGAAAGCGAAATCGACAACGAATGGATCGAACGGATGATGGTCCTATTAATCGAAGCCGACGTCTCCGTCAAGACTTCCCGCAAGCTCATGAAGAATTTCCAAAGCCTTCTCGAGAAAAACAGTATCACTGAAAAAATGTACGCCAAGGACTTCTTCCTCCAAGTACTAAACGAGTTCTACGGGGAAGACATCAAGCCTCTGGAGATTGTTGAAGGGCGACCCACCGTTATCCTAATGGTCGGCGTCAACGGCTCAGGAAAAACCACCTCCAGTGCCAAACTTGCCTTCCGCTACCAGCAATTAGGCTACAAGGTCGCATTAGTCGCTGCCGACACCTTCCGTGCCGCTGCCGTCTCACAGCTTCAGTTATGGGCAGAGAAGCTTGGAATTCCCTGTTACTACGGCAAGTTGAACGATGATCCAAGCTCAGTCCTGGCAGACGCCAGCAAGCAAGCCCT
>JAAZEC010000086.1 GCA_012512495.1 Erysipelothrix sp. | reverse complement strand
TTCAGTATCGCTAAGGGTTCCTATCCTGAGGTGGTTCTGATGGTGTTTGAGAGCAGCCTGACTCCGGATTCGATCTTTGTGATGATCTTCTTCTCACTGTTTGGTTTCTTCTTGTACACCTTTATCTACGCTTCACTGGGTTCATTGGTGTCACGGATTGAGGATCTGGCTTCGGGAGTGATGCCGATTACTTTTGTGGCGATGATAGCCTTGTTCTTGGCGATGTTCTCAATTAATGATGTGGATGGTATCATGAATCGGATTGCTTCGATTGTTCCGTTTACGAGTTTCATTGCGATGCCTTCGCGCTATATGTTGACGGTGGTGTCACCGTTTGAAATGGCGTTGGCGATGGGTTTACTGGCGTTGACGACGGTGTTGTTTGCGTATCTGTCGATTCGAATTTATCGATGGGGCACGTTGCATTATGGAAACCGGGTAGGCTTCTTTAAGGCGTTGAGGAACATTTTCATCAAATAGTGAGTTGAGGCGTGTTAACCTTGACAAACTTTTAACAAGCTTCTATAATGTATCTATCTTCAGGGCGGAGTGAAAGTCTCCACCGGCAGTATACCCTGCGAACCGCGTGAGCGGTGGAACTTGTGAGATTCAAGTGGCGACAGTTAAAGTCTGGATGGAAGAAGGTAGATACGTTTTTGTATTTATTTTTGGCCCCGAGGTGTCGGGTCTTTTTTATTAGAAAAGACTTACATTGAGAGGAGGTCATTATGACAGCGATGACAAAGAAGAAAGAACTATTTACTACATCTACACTGGTAAAGATTGGTGTCTTAGGAAGTCTTGGAGGTTTACTCGTGTTGTTTGAGTTTCCGCTTCCATTTGCTCCAAACTTCATGGGGGTAGATTTATCGGATACGCCGATCATGCTCAGCAGCATGGCGATGGGTCCATTGGCGGGGGTGGTGACCTCTTTCATCAAAATCTTGGTGAAACTGGTGCTTAAACCAACTTCGACGGGCTTTATTGGCGAGCTATCCAATCTCTTATTGAGTGTGACGATTGCGTTGACGGTGGGCTGGATTTACAAGGTGATGAAGAATCGCAAGGGAGCGATTATTGCGGTAGCTTCGACGGTAGTGACTATGTCGGCCGTGGCACTGATTTCTAATGCTTACTTCATTTATCCTGCTTATGTCAGCATTCTTGGCTACAACATGAGTGATCTGATTGCAATGACCAATTCGTTGAATGGTTTAGTTCACGATTACTGGTCCATGATGTTCTTCATGGTGGTGCCATTCAATGTGGTGAAACAGACCTTCGTGGCCTTCTTGACGATTATACTGATTCGTCATGTAGAGCCGCTCTTAAAATAAGACCAACTACTAACACAACAAAATTCCGTGAATCCACTAGTGATTGACGGAATTTTTTAGTCAATTAGCATTGACAAGTATGCAATAATGTTGTTAATAGTATAAAGGAGAATCATCATGTTAGTTAAGAATCCATTACGAAACCAGCGCGGTGTTGCTCTTACGGTAGTGATGCTGGTGTTACTGGTCTTCACGATCCTGTATGCTGGGGCTTCCTACGTGTCTAATAAGAACTTGGGCACGAGTGTCAAGACTCAGAATTACTCCCAGGAGTATTATAATTTGGAGTCGGGTATCAACATCATGGTGGATCAGATTAAAACACTAACCCAGGAAGAGAGTGCGAAGACAACTTCTTTGAGTGAACTGAAGTTTCAACTGACGGATAAGATCATCACTAAGGGTCTGACTGGTTCGTCACTGCAGTTTCAATCGAATGGTGAGTACATCGTCTCACTTGAGAGCATTCTTACGAAAATCACCGTTGAGAGCCTATCCTCGGACGATTCGATCCATCTCCAGTTAACGGCTAGCTCTGTGTCAACGAGCGCTGGTAGCCCCTCTAGGACGCTTCAGAGCGCACTTGTAATCAGTAGTGAGGGAACAACAACCACTCCTTCGTTTACGACGGAGTATGCGCTGTTTGTCAAAGACTCCTTGGATGCCTCAAGCTTGAAGGTCTATGGTGCTCCGATTGCTAACTCGTCATTGACTGGTAACCTCAAAGTTGGCTGGAGTACCGTTATCACGGGTGAGGTTCATTTACAAACAAATCCAGAGACTGAGTTTGCGAAGACGGCGATAGGGTTGACCAATTGTTCGACAGCGTTTGATTCCAGGGTGGTTATCCCTGATAACCTATCATTGTTTAACCCTTGTACTCAGGTCGTTCAAAAGGATTTTTCACAGTTCCAACCTTCGATGAAGATGCCGGACTTCCCTGTACAGATCACAAACAAGCTCCCGTCGTTCACAACTGCGGGTGGTGCTAAGATTGTGATGAATGATGGTAGTTTTAAGACGAGTAGTGTCTGGTCCGAGCCTGGTGGAAGGATTCAATATGAATTCCCTCAAGGTAGTAGCGAATACTATGTTCCTAAGTTTGAGGTTATAAATAGCCAGCCTTTAGAATTAGTTGTTGGTGATCGGGATATTACGATTGTGACGGATCGCTTAGAATTGAGCTCAGCATTTACGGTCGTGGGGACTGGTTCGGTGACCTTCTATGTGTCGGATACGAATACGACAACTTTCTACTTCAGGGTAATGGCAATGTGATAGGAAATAAGGACAATCCTCAGCAGGTTATCATTTATGACTATGGTCGTAATGGTGGTAACAACAAGCAGTTGATAATATCAGGATCATCAAAGTATTATCTATCCATTATGTCAGAGACGGCTAACTTGGATGTTGGATGATCGGCGGGCTTGTTTGGCAATTTCATCACGGGTGGTAATGAAGTGAGAATGTCGGGTGGTACTGCTTCGGACGCGACGTTGGTCTACTTAGCTAATCCTTCAGCGAACTTCATTATGGATGGAAGTAGTAATTTCAGGGGAGCGATTATCACAGCGGGGTTCGAGTCTAGTGGAGATGTATCGATCACTTATGATCCTAGCATCTTTGAGAATATTCCCTTTGAGATAACCTCACCGGTGGATAATAATTTATCTTCGGGTCAGACACAGAGTTTCACAATGAAACAGTATCCGGTGATTGAACAATAGATATAAAAAAAGATATCCAGTGATTGGATATCTTTTGATTTCATGTTTAGTAAATGTAACCGTAGGATGCTGCGGCGGAAGCACTAAGTGTGCGAGTATTTCTGTTCCATGCTGCGTAATTCCATCCCATTTCAGATATAACGATTGAACCGTCTGCGTTTACTCTTTCAACGAATGCTACGTGATTGTATGAAGGATAAACGACTGCTCCGGCTACTGGTGCACCGTATACAACGCTTAGGCCGTACATTGGGGCTCTTCCTAGCCAGGTGGCGGCATTTCCTAACGTGTTAGGTAATGGACGTCCAATTTCGATTCTTCTTTGTGCTACCCACCAAGTACACCAACCTGCGGCGTATGAGTTTGATGAGCTATAAGATGCATTTCCTGAAGCAGTTACTGTTTCATAGGATGTTACTTTAGGTTTTGGTTTTTCACCGACATTAACGACGAAACTGTGTTCGACACGATTACCTGAACTATCGACCGCATAGGCTGTGAGATCGTAATCTCCAGGCTCTGTATCGTCATAGGTTCCATCGATTTGAACTTCGAGTTTACCATCAACATCATCAGTGATTTCAAAGAAACCAGCAATAACTTCTACATCAAATTCTTCTTCATATTCTACTTTGATTGTTCTAGCAGAATCAGTGAAGTATGGAGCTTGTGTATCCACAACGGAGATTGATTTAGTTAAAGTAACTTCATCAAGACCTTTTGTTGCTTTAAAAGTTAGTACTTGATCTCCTAGTTCAGTTGTTTCCACAACTGGGAGTGAAAGTGTATCATAGCGGCCTGCCACAACTAATTCTTGTGGATCTAGCGTTTCACCATGTTCAAGTATAACTTCTTTGGTTGTTACTTCTAATCGGACTGGTTCGTGTTCGGTCGTAACCACTGGAACCAATACTTCATCAGGTGTTACCTCTTCTTGTGAGCTAACTAGGATTGATGGGCTGGCCCATCCACCTATCAGTACAAGAGCTGTTATTACACCCTTTGTAAGTAATGACTTATTCATGCGAGCACCTCTGTCTAATTAATCTGGAGTGTTATTGTCTAATATGACAAACCTGTCACCTAATTCAATACTATTGAATGATAACGTATTTCAATTTAAAAGGCAAACTTTAGCTGGTTTCATCACATAACTTCACACAAATCGTTCATATTATTAGGTTTTTAGTTCTTGTCTAGCCAACATTTTTGTCACTTATCACTAGCCTTTTAACATTTATGAAACATTTTCAATAATCTACCCCTACTAACACAAATTTTGATATAATAGACTTAATTTCCTGATAGAAATTAAAAGGAGGGAAGACATGAAGTTACATTTGAAACAAAAGGTATTCTCATTTGTGGGTCGCTTTTCTATTAAAGACGATCAGGGGAGTGAAAAATACTACGCGGAGTCACAAATCTTATCGTGGGGCCGTAAATACCGTGTCTACAACCAGTATCATGAAGAAGTGATTTTTATTCAGGAGAAGATTTTCTCTTTCCTACCTAAGTATTTCATTCGTATTAATGGTGTCGACGTGGCACGTATTGAGAAACAGTTTACCTTTTTCAAGCCCAAGTATGAGCTGATAGCCCATGGCTGGGAGATTGATGGTGACTGGACAGGACATGACTATGATATCAAACATCAGGGAAATCTCATAGCGTCCATTCGGAAGGAATGGTTCACTTGGGGTGATTCATACTATGTGGATATCAATGATGACCAGCACGAACTGATGTGTTTGGCGATTGTGATAGCGATTGATTGTGTGCTAGATGCGCAACAGGCTAACAACAATGCGGGGGCTAACGGCTAAAGAAGGAGAAACTCTTGGAAGTTATTATAGAGATTATAAAGGTTATTATCTTAGGTATTGTGGAGGGTGTCACCGAGTGGCTCCCCATCAGCAGTACCGGTCATATGATTTTAGTGGATGAGTTCATTTCACTGAATGCGAGTCCGGAGTTCATGAAGATGTTCTTGGTCGTTATTCAGTTGGGTGCGATTCTTGCTGTTATACTGCTTTACTTCAATAAGCTTAACCCTTTCTCACCTAAGAAGAGTGCAGAACAGAAACGGGATACTTGGGATATCTGGGTCAAGGTCGTTATTGGCTGTGTACCGGCGGGTGTCCTAGGTGTGCTGTTGGATGATTGGTTTGATGCCCATTTCTACAATGCGACGGTGGTTGCGCTGGCTCTGATTGTTTATGGGATTGCTTTTATCGTGATTGAGACGAAGTACTCTAAGAATCGTGAGAAGATTACGAGTTTTAAACAGTTGGATTATCGGACGGCTCTGCTGATTGGAGCGTTCCAATGTTTATCTTTAATTCCGGGGACTTCCCGTTCGGGTGTCACGATTATTGGGGCGTTATTATTGGGGGCTTCCCGTTTTGTCGCGACGGAATATTCCTTTTTCATGTCGATACCGATTATGTTTGGTGCTTCCTTCCTGAAGCTTATTAGTTTTGGTTTTGATTTTCAGGGGCTTGAACTGTTGTATCTATTAATAGGGATGTCGGTGGCGTTTATTGTGTCGATCGTTTCGATTCGTTTCCTTTTACGTTATCTTAAGAAGAATGACTTCAAAGTCTTTGGCTGGTATCGGATTGCCTTAGGTCTCGTTGTGATGCTTTACTTCTGGATTCGCTAATGTTAGCCTTAGAGCACCTTCTTCTGGAAGCAGAACGTTTGTGGCTACGTCCGATTGAGATGGGCGATGCACAAAACATTGATACCCATTTTACTGAGGGTGTCACGAAGTACATGTTTCCTTCGCCTAATGCGAACCTGATTGAGACAGAGGGCTTCGTGAGGGGCTGTATTCTTAAGAGGAGAAAACAAGAAGATATGATCATGACCATCATCTTGAAGGACTCTTATGATTTTATTGGTCTGGTGGGGATTCACCGGATTGATACGAAGACCCCTGAACTGGGTATCTGGATCAAAGAGGCTGCCTTTGGTAATGGTTATGGCATGGAGGCTGTTCATACGCTGGTAGAGGCGTTTGATGAAATGAGAGACTTTGACTACTATGTGTATCCGGTGGATTCTCGTAATAAACCTAGTCAGAATATCGCCTTGTCTTTGGAAGGTGTATTGATGAGTCATAAACAAGAGATCGTCTCTGGTGATAAAACACTCGAGATTGATACGTTTCATATTCCCACTTTGAAAGGGGAAATTAACCATGAGTAATAAACCTATGAATTGTCCTTTCTTTCGCTCTTGTGGAGGTTGTAAGTATTATCATGATGATTATGCTTATTCGCTAAGAGAGAAACAGAAAAAAGTAAATGGTCTACTTTCTACTTATGGTAGGGTCCATCCTATTATAGGGATGGAGGATCCTTTTCGTTATCGTAATAAGGCTACTAGTGAAGTAAGGTATGATTTCCGTAAGGGAAGACACTTCTCTGGGAAGTATTCACCGAATTCACATAAGGTGGCTAAGATCACGGATTGTTTGATTGAGAGTAGAAAATCGAATGAGATTGTAAACTCCATCGTTAATTTGATGAGTTCCTTTAAGTATCAAGCGTATGATGAGGATAGAGAGACCGGTTTAATCAGACATATCCAAGTCCGCAATAACAAGAACATGACCCAGTGGATGGTTGTGTTAGTGGTGGCCGATTACCACTTCCCTTCGAAGAAGAACTTCGCGAAGGCGTTAGTGAAGTTGCACCCAGAGATTCGCACGATCGTATTGAACTTGAATAACAATAAGACCTCGATGGTTTTGGGTGAACGTAATGAGACCATTTATGGTCCGGGTTACCTGACGGATACGATTAATGACCTTTCCTTTAAGATCTCCCCGTCTTCCTTTTTCCAAGTGAATAATGTTCAAACAGAAGTCATCTACCAAAAGGTTCTCCAATTGGCGAATCTTAAGGGTACTGAGACGGTGCTAGATGCGTATTGTGGGATTGGTACCATTGGTATGGCTCTTTCTGGAAAAGCGAAGAGTGTCATTGGTGTTGAATTGAACAAGGACGCTGTTAGGGACGCGATTGATAATGCGAAGTTCAATAAAATTGAGAATGTTCGTTTCGTGCAAGCGGATGCGACGGACTATATCGTTGATAATGACCAACAGCTGGATATGGTAATTATGGATCCACCTAGGTCTGGTAGCGATGAGCGTTTCATTAAGGCGCTGATTGATCAGAAGATTAATAAGGTGGTTTATGTTTCGTGTAATCCTGAAGCTTTGGCTAATGAGATGGACCAGTTTATCAAGGGTGGCTATCGTGCTACTGACTTCTATCCTATTGATAACTTCCCGTTTACGGATCACGTTGAGACGGTTGTATTAATAACGCGCAATATATAGTGATTTGCAAAAGTACGCAAGCAATATATTGTGTTTTTGCTCATTTAATAAACATAAATTGCCTACTTATCATCAGTACAAAATTGTTATATGATTAGGCTAATTGATGATGTGGAGGTGAGCTGAT
>JAAZEC010000085.1 GCA_012512495.1 Erysipelothrix sp. | reverse complement strand
TCAATCGCAAGGGACACTTCCGAACCACTAGCCAGAAGGATACCATCAAAGTCTTCACCTTGTTCCTTCGAGACAATGTAGCCGCCCTTAAGCGCTTCTTTCGAAGTACCTGCTAGTTGAGGCAGATTTTGACGAGTCAAAGCCAAGACGGAAGGTGTTTCATTACTCGATAAAGCAAGAGCCCACGCGGCCATGGTTTCTGTATAATCCGCAGGTCTCAAGACATTAACATTAGGTTGAGCACGAACCATTGACAACTGTTCAATTGGTTGGTGTGTCGGTCCATCTTCACCCACGACAATCGAGTCATGTGTCATGATGTAAATTAGAGGGACTCTCGATAGTGATGATAGACGTAACATTGGCTTGAGGAAATCTGTAAACACGAAGAACGTTGAGACATAAGCCTTCAGTCCACCATGCATCATGATGCCATTGCCAATACCCGCCATAGCGTGTTCCCTAACACCAAAGTGTAAGTTACGGCCTTCATAGGAACCCTTCTGGAAGGATCCTTCACCATTCATGTTTGTCTTAGTCGATGGAGCCAAGTCGGCCGATCCACCAAAGATATTACGATAACCATCCTTAAGTTTATTCAGGATTTCACCAGAAATACTTCTGGTCGCATTCGCTTTATCACTGTGTTCCCAATAGGTTTCATTGTTCACTAACTCATCCAAGGTAATCTCACGATGGTATTCGTCCCATTGTTTCGCAAGTTCAGGATATTCTGCACGATAGCTGGCAACAAGTTTCGCATGTTCATCTTCTTGAGAGACACCACGAAGAGCTAACTGTTCGTAATGAGCATAGATTTCTTCAGGAATCTTGAAAGGTTCTGTTTCTTCCCATTCAAGGTTTTGACGAGTGATACCCACATTATCAACCCCTAGAGGTTCCCCGTGAGCCTTCTCAGAACCCTGTTTTGGTGAACCAAAACCGATTTGAGTCTTAACAACAATTAGAGATGGTCTACTCGTATCTTCTTTAGCTTGTTCAATCGCACGAGCAATCTTGCCTAAGCGATTTCCATCGGCTACTTCAATGACTTGGAAGCCATACGCTTCAAAGCGCTTTTCAACATCCTCAGAGAAAGCTAAATCCGTGCTACCTTCAATGGTAATTCTGTTTGAATCATATAAAACGATTAATTTGCCTAAGCCTAAGTGACCAGCCAGTGACATTGCTTCTGATGAAATGCCCTCCATCATACAGCCATCGCCCGCTAGCGCATAGGTATAGTGATCCACCACAGGGTAACCAGGACGATTAAAGACAGCCGCTAGATGCGCTTCTGCCATCGCCATTCCTACCGCGTTGCTGAGTCCAGCACCAAGAGGTCCCGTCGTTGTTTCGACACCGACCGTATGACGGTATTCAGGGTGACCCGGGGTCTTTGAATTCCACTGTCTGAAATTCTTAAGTTCGTCCAACTCTAAACCGTAACCAAAGAGGTGAAGTAAAGAGTAAATCAGCATGGAACCATGACCAGCCGATAAAATAAAGCGGTCCCTATTGGTCCACTGCGGATTTTTTGGATTATGTTTTAGATAGTGAGCCCATAACTCATAAGCCATCGGTGCCGCCCCAAGAGGGAGACCCGGGTGACCGGAGTTAGCCGCCTGAACACCATCCATTGATAAGATCCTAATTGCGTTAACTGCATCTTTTGTTATTTTGTCCATAATGACCTCCTACACATCAATAATACCACATTCAACCTCTTGTTTAGGGATGAAATCTCACAAACTCTGCTTTAAAGATTCTCAAACAAATCAGGCTTGAACATTTTTTCCCTAATCATTGCTATTTCCAGTTTATAAGGTGCCTGTTTCTCTACGAAAGGCGTCTCCAGGATTTTACACAAATGAGAAAGACGTGGATGATAGATCACTTCCAGTAGATTATCAAAACCAATCTCACCAAACCCAATGTTCGCATGGCGATCCTTCCGTGCTCCTTTGACATTCTTCGAATCATTCACGTGTATCACACTCAAATTCTCTAGACCTATTATCTCGTCAAACGAGTCTAGGACTTTATCAAACTCATTTAGATCATAACCTGCATCATGAATGTGGCACGTATCCAGGCACACTCCTAGGTTTGAATTATCTTTCACTCCCGCTCTGATTCTAGCAATCTGTTCAAAGGTAAACCCTAGCTCCGAACCCTTACCTGCCATCGTCTCCAAGGCAATCTTTAGATCTCCCATGTCAACTTGTTCGCTGACAAGATCCAAACCTTTAATAATCTGTAACAAACCTAGCTCCTCTCCCGCTTTCACATGAGAGCCCGGATGGAGCACCAGAACCTTAGAGCCAATCGCCTGGGTTCTCTTGATTTCCTCCACTAAAAAGGAGTGAGCTAATTCAAACACTTCCGGTTTCACGGTATTAGCCAGGTTAATAATATATGGCGCATGCATGATGATGTTTTCGGGATCGAAACCAACTTCCTTCATGTACTCCCTAGCTTCTTCTATCTTAAAGCGATCCACATCAATTCTTCTGGTATTCTGTGGCGCACCCGAATAAATCATCAGTGCACTGGCATTATAGCTTTGTGCCTCTTTCACAGCTCCTAACAGGTAGTCTGGTGCTGACATTGAAACATGAGATCCAATTTTTAACATAACAACCCTCTTTCTGGTTTCATTATAGTCTATTGGAACTAAAAAATCCCAACACAGCGTGTCAGGATTTTTGGAATTGATTGGTAACTTAATTAACCAACGATTGCTAAGTTAAGGATGATACCAGCAAGGATACCACCAATTGCTGCGCAAATGATGTTACGAGTTGTATGTTCGTCAAATTTAGCGCCAGTTAATAGTGAAGCCACTAATAGACCAACACCTGCTGCGGTTCCCATATCAACCCATGCACCAGTTTGGTAAATGAGACCGTAACCATGGTTAACTGCCCACATAACACCAACGATGAATAGTGCGGATAAGAATCCACCGATTTCTCCGAATTTTTCAACGAAACGTCCCCAAATCATTCTGATTATGAATGGGAACATTGCTGCGCCAAAGAATGTGGCGATTGCTAATTGAATTGTCATTTGTTATTCCCCCCTACTTGTTGTC
>JAAZEC010000084.1 GCA_012512495.1 Erysipelothrix sp. | reverse complement strand
GTTATACGCATTTCTATACTATGAGAATCAAAAAACACCAAGACCAGAAGGCTGTGAAATAGCCGCAGGCGGTTGTCAAAACTGTGCACAAGATCATTGTGACATTAGAGTCTAGGAGGAAGCTGTGTTTATTGAAGATATACTCATCCCAATGCTCATTATAGGAGCAGTTGGTGCGCTTTTAGGATTAATATTAGCCATCGCAGAACGTGTGTTTGAGGTTCAAACCGATCCTCGCATTGAAGGAGTCTATGAACGCCTTCCTCACTATAACTGCGGAGCTTGTGGTTATCCTGGATGCCAGGCATTTGCTGAAGGATTAGTGGCTCAGGAGTTCAACCGAGTTTCACTATGCAGACCGGCGAATGCGCTCCAGAGGCAAGCTATTATGGATTATATGAATTCAACACCTGGAGTAAATGGTCAAATATTTGAAGTCCAAATCTAAGCTACCTTTCAAAGGTGGCTTTTTTATGTGTTAGGATTGAATTGAACAGTAGTAATTGTTACTATTAACCTAGAAATAACGGAGGTTTCAATGATTTTAACCATCGATGTCGGCAACAGTAACATCGTATCCGTGGGGTACGATAATCAAGGAAAAAAAGTATTCATGAGAAGGGAAGAAACTCTAAGAGATGTCAGTGAAGTTGAGTATTATTCTCTATTCACAGACATGAAGAAGGATCTTGCAGAATTCGAAGTAGAATGGATTGCTCTGTCCTGTGTAGTACCCAGTATGACGGACCATGTGATAGCGTCCCTAGAAGAGGTCTTTGGAGTGAAGGTGAGATCTTTATTGAAATCGAAGATACCCGAACTGAAGGTCAACCTGGAGAATCCAGATGAACTTGGAGCGGACTTTGTCGCCACTACCTTAGGCGCTTATCAAAAATATCAGAAGCCCGTCATTATTGTGGATATGGGCTCAGCTACTAAAATATCCGTCGTCGATGATGGAATGAATTTTGTGGGTGGAATTATTCAGCCCGGGATAGGAATCATGGCGGAAGCGCTTGAGACACGAATCCCTCATTTACCTCCGATTGAAATAAAGCGACCTGAAGTAATTCTTGGAAGAAATACCATGGAGTGTATACAATCCGGGGTTGTCAACGGCGCATTAGCGTCAGTGATTGAATTAGCCAACCAGATTGAGACAGAGTTGGGGCAGACCTGTGAGCGAGTAATTACTGGAGGCTATTCCAGTCTCTTCAGTGATATCACAACTTTTAGGGTAGATCCTGATTTGCTCAATGATGGACTCTATTACTACTCACAGAGGGGAGAAGTAAATGAAGACTAAAACAATTGTGTACAATGCTTTGCTGATTGCGATTGTAATTATACTAGCAGCCGTTCCCAACTTAGGATATATTCAAGTCGGGGGTATGGCCATTACGATTATTCATATACCCGTCATCATTGCTGCTGTTTTATTCGGGTATAAGTCAGCCCTACTGATGGGGATTGCCTTTGGTGTCACGTCGATGATTGTCGCAGCGACCAGAGGAGTAGGCGGAGATATCCTGTTCATTAATCCATTAGTGTCAGTTGTACCTCGAGTGCTTTTTTCGCTCTTGACGGTTTTTATCTATAATTTGATCAAGGTACCCATTAAGGACGAAATTATTAACGTTGGCATTACGGCCTTCTTGTCCAGTCTAGTTCACTCAGCCTTGGTCATTGTAGCGATGTATCTTAGCATCTCGGCTGGTTTTGCGAATGAATTTATTGATTCAATCAGCAACGGATTCTGGGCGTTTATCCTGTCTTTGATTGGAATACAGATTATCGGTGAGGCAGTACTCGCTCTGATTGTCACGATTCCAGTCGTCAAGGCCTTGCGTAAAGTCATTGATTGAGCCACTTATGGTGGTTCTTTTTTTGAAATTGAGTATAAAAAAACCCACTTAATGTGGGATTAAATTCAAATGGGGTGACCGACGGGACTTGAACCCGCGAATGCCGGAGCCACAACCCGGTGCGTTAACCAACTTCGCCACGGCCACCATTTCAGTGCCTATACATAATAAATCATTTAGAGCTATTTGTAAAGCGAAAAATGATAAATTTGCGAGCAAAGTAGATAATGTAAAAATTGATGAATATCTCTTCTTTATAAGAGCTTTATTTTATGATATTATAAGACAAGAAGTGATAGGAGGAGTGTAATGCGTAAGGAGATCTACGCATCATTAGCTATCGCCGATCATGAGATACGCATTTTAGTTAGCGAGTTCCATAATGGAAGACTAAACATCCTCAAGGTTGAACGAGTAGAGCATAATGGTGTCCAGGACAACAGAATTGTAAATGAAAACGAAATTATTATGGCTATAGACAAAGGACTCAAACATATTCAGTCGAGCCTTCAGTTTCAAATCCTTCGCGTATTACTTCTTGTTGAATCAAAAGATACGCAACGGGTTAGCAGGATAATAAAATCGGATATTAATGACCCTTTAAACAGAGTACAAGTTTCAAATGTCAAACATATTTATCAGCAAGCTCATAATCTACCGCCACTCGAAGGGTTGGAGCTTATTAATGCTGAAGTATATCGTTACAAATTAAATGGGGTCTATTTGAGAAAGTCACCGGTGAATGAAAAAACACATCGTCTGAATGCGGAAGTTGACCTGTATTACGTGAATCGTGAAATCGTTTATCAACTAGCAAACATTGTCGAAAAAGCCGGACTGGAAATACTGGATGTCTGCCTAAACAGTTATGCGATCGGAAAGGAAGCCGGTCTCTTCAATAAAGCCCCCGAGGAATATGTCGTGGGCGTAAACATTGAAAGGCAATCCATGACCTTCAGCCTATTTTATCGTGGTCGGCTAGTACATACAGAGATTGTGGACCTTGGATATGGTATATTTATTGATGAGATTTCAAAGAGTCTCACCATTCCTCAAAGTGTCACCGCACGACTCATGATGGGTAACGTCGATTTCTCTACTGATCAACACTCTGAATATCCCGTCTACCTCTGGTCACAAGACCGTCAATCATTCACTTGTTCGCAACGTGATTTGATGGACATCATCAAGAATGCCAGTGAAAGGCTGTTTGAAACCATTAAACAAGCCTGTCAGCCCATTATTGAAACAGGTCCCACTTCAATCGTCGTCGTAGGCGAGGGGTCCATGTTGAAGGGCATTGATAAGAAGCTCGGGGAGCTCTTACAGGTCAAGGTAGACACTTACCTACCAACCACGCTAGGAGCGCGAGACGGTGCCTTTGTGGCATCACTAGGAGCATTCTATGCCACGGTTGATCATCAGCAATATCAGAGCTATCAGGATGTCTCAATCTCGATTGTGGAGTATGAGGAAGTCATAACCAACAAAACCACTGATGACTCACAGGCAACATTTAGCACACGTTTGAAATCATTCTTAAAAGATCCAATAAAGGGAGGCACAAACAATGACTAACGATATGTATTCACAAGTAGCAAAAATAAAAGTATTTGGGGTTGGCGGAGCAGGCTGTAATGCCATCAACCGCATGGTAGACGAAGGAATGCAAGGTGTTGAATTCTATGTTGCCAACACGGACTTGCAAGTACTTAATGGCTCACTCGTCAACAATAAAATTGTACTCGGAAGAGAAACAACCAAGGGCCTAGGAGCCGGTGCCAATCCAGAAGTTGGACG
>JAAZEC010000083.1 GCA_012512495.1 Erysipelothrix sp. | reverse complement strand
GATACATCTGTGAACAGGGACTGAAACTCGAGTTCGACCTGGACACGAAGATGCTCTCAAGGGTGCTAGGAGCAATCTCTGAAACCAAAGTCAACCCAATCCTTAGTATCAACTTCTCCATCAAGGAAAGTAATGCGGTAGGGATAGAGTTACTAGAGAGAGCGACAGTAAACGCTAGGCAGAAAGCGGAAATACTAGCCAAGGCCTCAGGTGTTACCCTTGGCAAGATCCTAACAATCGACTATAACTGGTCGGAGTTACTTTTCTCGTCGGTAACCAGGTTTGAACTACAGAATCAAGCAATGCCATCGGCCTCTCGCTTTGCGCCAGATATTGAACCTGAGGACATCGAATCCAGTGATACGGTCACCTTTGTCTGGGAAATCATTTAGATAAAAAAACAGCTAGCGAATGCTAGCTGTTCTTCTTGTAGTCTTTCTTGTATTGTTCAAAGATGTTACTCGTATGGGAACAATTGCCACAACCACCATGAGTACGGCGTGAAATCAGCTTGTTAATATTCCAAACTAACAGTGAGCCAACAATCACAATCAAGATAAAATCAATCCAAGTCATGAGACAATCCCCCTCATCAACTTCCGTTTAATCAAGATATTAACCACTAAGACATAAGCTCCTAGTAGGACAAACAGTCCAACAATGAAGAAGCCCATCTGTGAGAATATAATACCATTCTCCGGTAATCCTTCAAAGTTCCCGAAGTCTAAAACGACAGGATTCATCGCGACCGTCCCCGCAAATATCCGCGAAGCAGTCTGGTAGAAAATCAGGGATAGAGTATAAGCGATGCCAGTTTGGAAACCAATCGCCATGAGCGTCTTCTTAAGCGACCCAAGTTCCTTATACATCGTACTCATCGCAGCGACACAAGGTGCGCTAAACGAGACGAAGATAATGAAAGAGAAAGCAGAGACTTGGGTGAAAATAATATCCGTCGTTTGGCCAATTGACGCGAACGTCGTCACGACGACTTCCTTCGCAACTGTACCGGCTAAGGCGGCGACACTCGCAGCCCAGAAATCACCAAAGCCAAGAGGAACGAAGATTACTTTCAAATAGTTGCCAATCTGTGCCAACATGGAGACTGAAATATCATCCACATAATTGAGTTGGAAATCAAAGCTCTGTAATAACCAAAGAATCGTCACCGCAACAAAGATAATCGAACCGGCACGTTTCACGAACTCTTTAGCCTTGTCCCACATGTGGACCAAGACCGAATGATAATGAGGTAGTTTATACTCAGGTAGTTCAATAATAAATGGTGACAAGTTACCACCGCTACCACGAATAAGTTTCATGAGGTAACCCACAATAACAACAACCACAAAGGGCATAATATAAATAACAGGACCTAGCCAGCCTTGCTTGGGAAACATCATCGATAAGAACATCGCATAGACCGGTAGCTTCGCCCCACAAGGGATAAACGGAGTCAACAGAATCGTCATTTCACGATCGGCTTTGTTCTCGATACCACGCGATGCCATGACTCCCGGTATCGAACAACCCGTCCCAATCAACATGGGAATAAAGGACTTACCCGAGAGACCGATTTGTCTAAAGACCCGGTCCATAATGAAGGCGATCCGAGACATATAGCCACTATCTTCCAGTAATGAAAGGAAGAAGAACAGAATCATAAGCTGTGGAACGAACACGAAGATCGAACCAATACTACCGATGATGCCATCGATAATCAAACGAATGAT
>JAAZEC010000082.1 GCA_012512495.1 Erysipelothrix sp. | reverse complement strand
ATCAGAGAACACAGTATTGACAACTTCGACTATCGTGTTTGTTGTCGTATCAATCGTAATAGTAAATTCGTTTTGTGAGTCCGCATAGAAACCCTTTGAAAGAACAGTATAAGTGATGGTTCCATCAACTTCAACTTCGTCAACAAGTGTTTGCTGATCTTCCTCTGGTTCTGGAGTCGAAGGACCACCGGTAGAACCAGTTAGAGAGTTAAAGACTTCGACAGCAGCACCGATACCATCAACAACAGCAAGCGATGATCTCGTTGCTCCTGAGATAAGTGGGAATGAATCCGTCGTAGAAAGGCCCGTTAGCTCAGTGACATAGTCATCAGCTATGATGCGATCACCAATTCCTGCGGTATCGTTTAGTTCTAATACTTTATATTTTGAATTGCTGCCATCACTATCGAAACCAATAAGGAAGATAATGGGTGCAGAATATCCTTGTGAGCTGACTCTGAATGCGTAAGCACTCTCGTCAATCCTATAGGCAGCAACGACTAATCCTGCGCTGTCTGCTTCGAAGTCGTCAATGACAGTAATTTTAGTAGCGTCTGGGTACATTTCCTTAAGAGCAGCGGTTTCTGCACCTGCTGATTGCTCAGCGATACGATCTTTCGTCAGCATGTTGACACCCGCAAGAATACCGGTGCAAATGGCTGCTACGAGCCCTAAGAATAAAGTCAGTTTAAGCGCTTTTTTCATGCTTATTGACCCCCTTCATTGTAGTGGGCTACCGCATATTCAACTGCGTCTTTAATTGAGTTTGAAGTGAGTGTCGCTCCTGAAACAGCATCTACATCCGTTTCAGTGATATCCGTGACCACGATTCCTTCATACTTAGAGATGTTCTCTTCGTCAGTTGCTTTATCACCATAACCCGGTGTGTCATTATATACAGTACAGGTGACATCCGTGATGGTGTCCGTAGTGGTATCAATCTTGATAATATAGACATTAGGAGTGGCTTTCATGAAACCTGGTGAACTGAGTTCGTATACCATTTCACTGCCTTCTTCGGTGATTGAGATTTCTTCGATTGGGCTCTCTGAAATGGCTTGAGCTTCCATGTTAGCTCCAGATAACCAGCTCAAAGCAACAGCTAGGACTAAGAAAACAGCCATGGTAATGCGGGCTTTCTTAAGCGTCTTGATTTGGTTACCTTCAAGAATGCGGGTAATGGCTGGGCTAAGCATATTCATGAATAGGATAGCGAAGACTACACCACCTGGCATCGCTGCGTTAACACGCAAGAGAACTGTGAAGATACCTGCTCCGACAGCGAATAAGGCTCTGCCGTAGGGATGGGTAGGATTTGTGACAGGGTCCGTGAGCATAAAGACTGCTGCGAAGGCTACACCACCTGTTACGACGTGGTAAAGTGGATAATAGATTCCGACTCCACCAGCGATACCGATAACTAAGGCACAAAGGAAGACAGTACCTAAATAGAACACTGGAATTCGCCAGTCGATGACTTCACGAATGATTAGGATAATTCCTAAAGCAATAATTAATAGGAAAGATGTTTCGCCAAGTGATCCAGCATGCCAACCTGTTAATAGTCCTGTCCAACCTCCGAATTGTTCAATAAAACCAGCAACACTTTCGTTGGCTAATAGCCAACCGTAGGAGTTAATAGCTCCAATGGGTGTAGCAGAGGTGGATAGGTCGTCGACGACTTGACCAGCAAAGGCAACCGCAATGACGGCACGGCCTAGGCCTGCAGGATTGAAGACATTGTGTCCAAGGCCACCGTAAACAAGTTTTCCAAAGAAACGGCGATACTGGTTGCGATGAACATTGCGTAGACGGGTGTATTGACTGGCATAATTAACACCAAAATCAATGGTGTAACCCATGGGAATGATGTTTCCATCTGTCTCTTGAGTGGAATTTTCTTAGCTTTCGCAAAGATCAGTTCCAATACTATTGAAGCTACTAGTGAAGCTACTAATAAATAAACGATATTGATAATGTAATTAGCACCGTATTCCATGCCATAAAAGACGCAACTGAAGACTAGCACCACGAGTAAGGCAAGCGTTAATTCACGCATCACTCGTTGTGTGGACAGTTTGTCTTTGAGACTTGGGGCGACTCTAAATTTAAGTTTCATTGTTTCGGCCCTACTTTCTCATGGACAGTGCCCGTTTGGCACGTCTAACATTTTCAGTGACATCAATCTTGGATGGGCAAACATAAGTACAGAGACCGCATTCGATGCAAGACATTGCTTCAAGTTTGACCAAACGGTCAAGGTCTTTTGCTTTTTCGGCATCTTGAATTTCGACTGGTAAAATGTTTGCTGGGCAATGGTCGTTACAACGTCCACAACGGAAGCAGTTCATAGGATCTACTTCTTCAAATGGAAGTACGGTAATCGAGTTGGAAGACGAGTTGATAACGTAATTATCCTTGAGGATTGTTTTACCCATCATTGGTCCACCAAAAATAACAAACGTTTGTTCTTGGTTGGCTCCACCACAAGCTTCAAGGACAGCACTGATAGGAGTTCCAACACGGACTCTTACGTTTTGTGGATTTTTGATTCCTTCGCCTGATACAGTAACGATCTTTTCAACAATTGGTGTTCCTGTTTTCATGGCTTGAGCTAAAGCGATTGCTGTCGTAGAGTTATTAACGATAGCACCGACTTCAATTGGAAGTTTATCATAGCGTTTCTTGAGCAATTCATAGACTAATGTTCTTTCCCAACCCATCGGGTAAACATTAGGAACTGCTTTGACTTCGACATTCTGATAAGAAGTAAAGGCTTCCTTAAGACGCCCTATCAACTCTTTCTTATCTTCCTTGATTGCGACCATGGTTCTGGTGGCATTGGCGGCTTTGGTCAAGGCTAAAGTACCTTCTACCAAATCATCCAAGTGTTCTAACAAGGTACGATAATCGGTTGTTAGATAAGGTTCACATTCGACCGCATTGATAATAAGTACATCTGCTGCTTGAACTGAGTTGTACTTAGCGAATGTTGGGAATCCTGCCCCACCGCAACCGACGATTCCGCGATCTTTAATAAAATCAACAATTTCGTCTTTCGTTGCCGTACGGTAATCAAGTGCCGGCATGGACTCGCTGGTATATTGATGATCGTTCTCGATTACAATATGCGGTACATTCTTAGCACCTGAACTATGGAAACGTTTCTCAAATGATTTAACGCTTCCTGATACTGATGAATAAATAGGGGTCGCGAAATGATCAGTACGCTGTGCAAGTAATGTTCCTACTTTGACTGCGTCACCTTCTTTGACAAGAATCTCAAGATCGACTTTACCCATCGCAATGACTGGAATTGCGACTTCATCAGGTGTCTTTACATTTAAGACCTCTTTTGAGTCACTTAAATGCTTTTGGCCTGCAATATGCTTCCGCATAGCCCCCAATAAAAAAGACATATTCTCACCTTCCTCTTTTTTTGTATAGAATTTGGTAACAATTTCACACGTTACATTTAATATTATAGCACGCTAACTTTAAAAGTTAAATGCAAATTGAAAGATTAGCCATTTAATTCACAGCTTGTCCAGTAAAGTGATTAACAAAGACAAATATGCTATAATCAGCGTGGTGAAAATATGAAAAAAATATTATTAGCAATTGTTGCGTCCTTGTTGCTGCTAAGCGGCTGTACTCCCAAGGAAAAAGAACTAACCCAGTACACCAAGCGTACCCTTACGGCTGGCTTTGATACGGAGTTAGTCTTGATTGGTTATGCGTATTCGGAAGCTGAGTTTGACGAGTACTATGAACTCATGAGAGAAAGATATTTGTATTACAATGCCCTTTTCGATCATTTCAAAGACTATGAAGGAGTCAATAACATTAAGACGATCAATGATAATGCGGGTATTCAACCGGTCGTGGTCGATCCTGTCATCATTGAACTGCTTCAATTTATCTTTGAATATGACGATTATAACGATCAAAAATTCGATATGACGTTGGGGGCTGTCCTCGAGATCTGGCATCAATACCGAGATGTGGGTATGATGAAAAATCAGGAAGGTGAACCTGGTGTCGTCCCTGAGCTGTCATTGCTTCAAGAAGCGAAGGAACTAACCGGATCTGATCTACTAGTCATTGATGAAGAAAACTTGACGGTCTTCCTTACTAAAGAAGGTGCTTCACTAGATTTAGGAGCTGTGGCCAAGGGTTGGGTTACTGAGCAGGTTGCCCTTGATTTAGAAGAAGCCGGACTTACCCATGGTGCTTTAAATGCCGGT
>JAAZEC010000081.1 GCA_012512495.1 Erysipelothrix sp. | reverse complement strand
CGAATATTCCTGCTATGGTCAAAGTACCCTTGGTTAAATTACTCAGCGAGCGTTATCATTTACCAGTTTATATGGATAATGATGCGAACGTGGCCGCACTGGCGGAAGCGAGTGTTGGTGTGGGTAAAGGTTTACCAATTGTGGTTTATGTGACCCACTCAACGGGTATCGGCGCAGGGATCGTCATTAATGGCCAGACTGTTTCTGGTCAGCACGGGTTTGCTGGTGAAATCGCCAATCTGATCGTCAATGACAACTATCCGAAGATCAATCACCTGAATGCGGGATCGGTCGAGAACGTTGCGGCTGGCGTTGGCTTTGTCCGTCATGGTCAAGAGCGAATTGATAAAAATATCGTTTCTGGAAAAGAGATCTTTGATTTGGCTGAAGCAGGAAATGCTGAGGCTATCAATATTATCGACGAAATGGCATTCCATTTCGCGAAAGGTCTCTCGATGGTTACCGCGGTATTGGACCCTCATTGCATAATTATTGGTGGCGGTATCACTAAGTCGAGCCGTCTGTATTTTGATAAATTACATGAATACTACCACAGCATGGTTCATGAGAGCCTTCGTGACATGCATTTCCAATTACCCGTATTAGAAGAACCAGGTATTATTGGTGCTGCCATGTTACCTCTTTCTCATGGAGAATAAAAAATGAAAGTAACAGAAAACATTCTAAGAAAATATGCTGCCTTGGCAGTCAGAACAGGAATTAATATCCAAGAAGGCCAGATGCTGGTGATTCAGGCTGGTACTGAATCCAATTACTTCGTCCGTCTATGTGTTGAAGAAGCTTACCAAGCAGGCGCAAAGAAAGTCTATGTCCAATGGAATGATGATGCCATCTCCCGTATGGACTATGAATATCAAAGTGTTGAAACTCTGGAAGATGTCGAAGACTGGACTCTTGCTCGCATTCAAAGCTACATGGATGCTGGTGCGGCTCGTTTGAGTGTCTATGCACCGACTCCAGGCTTGCTAGCTGAGATTGATCCTGAGAAGGTCAAGAGGGCACAGATCGCTGTCCAATCGAAGGAAGTCGTTCAGAAGTTTAGACAATACTCGATGGGAAACAGATCACAGTGGTCCCTTGTCTCAATTCCTTCCGTTGGCTGGGCTACGAAAGTCTTCCCAGATTTAGATGAGAAAGAAGCTATCGACCAGTTATGGGATGCGATTCTTCAAGCTGTTCGTATTGATGAGGATAACAATCCAGTAACTGATTGGGCTCTTCACAATGAACGTCTTCATAAACAAAATATGATTCTAAATGACTATAACTTCAAGTCGTTGCATTTCAAGAATGGTTTGGGTACTGATTTGGTTGTAGGTCTTGCGAAGGATCACATCTGGGCAGGTGGTAGTGAAGTTGCGGCGAATGGATTTGAATTCAATCCAAACCTTCCTACCGAAGAAAGCTTCACGATGCCTGATAAGAACAACGTCAGTGGTGTCGTTTATTCGACCAAGCCTTTGAATTATGGAGGCCGTCTGATTGATGAATTCTGGTTGAAGTTTGAGAACGGAAAAGTCGTGGATCATGGTGCGAAGAAAGAACTTGAAGCGCTCACGAATCTATTGAATTTCGATGAGGGTTCCCGCCGTATTGGGGAAATTGCCCTTATTTCTCACGATTCACCAATCTCTAATTCCAATATTCTGTTCCTCAATACACTCTTTGATGAGAACGCATCTTGCCACATGGCACTAGGTGCTGCCTATCCTATGAACATCAAGGGTGGACTTGACATGAGTGAGGAAGAACTGGCTCAAACCGATGCCAATCGCTCCTCACAGCACGAAGACTTTATGTTTGGTTCGGCTGATATGGAAATTATTGGGGAAACTCATGATGGCAAGCAAGTGCTTGTCTTCGAAAAGGGTGATTTTGTCTTTTGAAGAATGAACTATTAATTGGTACTTATACCCGTCGCGACTCAGAGGGAATCATGGCACTTGACCTTGAGACCCTCGCTGTCAGACTGGTCCATAAAGAAAAAGCGTGCACGTATCTGGTAAGAAGGGACGAGCAGGTTTATTCTGTCTTCAGTGATGCACAGGGCGCTGGTATCCTTATCTTAGATGAGGGCAAAGTATACAGCGGAGAAACTAACGCATCCTGCCATCTTGCGATTCATCCGACGAAGGATTTGCTTGCGAGCACTAATTACGGTGAGGGCTCGTTACAGTTCTTTACCAAGGTTGAGGGCGAATGGAAATTGGCCAAGCGTATCGTATCTGGTGAGGGTTCCCATCAACACTTCGTGTACTTCACGAAAGATGGTGAACACATTATTGTCTGTGATTTAGGTCTGAATCAGCTAGTCACCTACGATTATGAGTTCAATCTGGTGAGTGTTCATCAGTTTAAAGAGAACATTGGTCCACGCCACTTTGTGACCAGTTACGATGAGCAGTATTTTTATCTATTAAGTGAATTATCCAATGAATTATTAGTGCTTGAAAGAACTGGACTTGAGTTCAAGGTCATTCAACGCGAGAGCATTCTGTTGGATGAAAAGAGCGAGGGTAATAACGCTGCGGCGATTCGTATGTCGGCCGATAACCAGTTCATTTACACCTCAACTCGCAATAACGAGGAAGCTATCACGGTATTTAAGGTTGAGGACCATCTGGTTAAGAGGGTTCAATATTTGAAGAGTGGTGGGTTACATCCCCGGGATATCAACCTGAGTGCTCAAGAGGATCATCTGATTGTTGCGAACAAGGATTCCGACAATCTGGTCTTTTTTAAAAGAGATCAAGAAACTGGTCAGCTGTCTTATGACTATGAAGTTAAGGTTAGCGAACCGGTTTGTGTGTTGGTCTGATTGACAAAAAATGTTTTACAGTTATAATTACAATATAAACAGTGAACAAGACATGATTCATTTACCTTTGTTTAAAGAGAGAACCTGTTGGGTGAGAAGGTTTAACCAAGGAATTGAGTTACCACTTGTGAGTTAAGTTCTTGAAAGAACTTCGTATAGCGGCGTTAACGTTTTGAGAAGAAAAGTAAGGTGGTACCACGCATTAGCGTCCTTGGGTAGCACCTTTTATTTTGAAAAGGAGACTGACATGAGTTTTGGACTAGATTTTAGAAAAGATGAAGAACTGAGTATTTTAAATCACTCGACAGCCCACTTGATGGCCCATGCGATTAAGCGACTTTTCCCAGAGTCTAAATTCTGGGTGGGACCAGTCGTAGAAGAGGGTTTCTACTACGATGTGGATACTGGCTCGATTGCGATTACGGAAGAGGATCTGCCTCGTATTGAAAAAGAAATGAAGAAAATTGCTAAGTCTAACAAGCATATCACACGTATTGAATTATCGAAGAGTGAAGCGTTAGAAATGTTTCAGGATGACGAGTACAAACTAGATCTAATCAATAGGATGGATGAGAATGAGACCGTCATTTCCGCCTATAAACAAGACGAGTTTGTCGACTTGTGTCGTGGACCCCATGTCGAATCGACCAAAGTCATGAAGCACTTTAAGCTGAATAAACTGGCGGGTGCTTATTGGAAGGGCGATGCTGATAACAAGATGTTACAGCGCGTCTATGGCTTTTCGTTCTATTCACAAGAAGATTTGGATGCTTATTTGGAGAAGATTGAAGAAGCGAAACAACGCGACCATCGTAAGATTGGTAAGGAACTCAAGCTGTTCCATTTAAACCCTGAAGTCGGCTCGGGCTTGCCTTTCTGGCTACCACGTGGGGCTACTATCCGCCGTGTGATTGAGCGCTATATTACTGATCTAGAGCTGAGCCTAGGCTACATGCACGTCTATACACCTATCATGGCCAATGTGGAGTTCTATAAGACTTCTGGTCACTGGGATCATTACCATGAGAACATGTTCCCACCGATGGATATGGGTGATGGCGAACAATTGGTCTTACGCCCAATGAATTGCCCACACCATATGGATATCTATCGTCAGGACATCCACTCCTATCGTGAATTACCTATTAGGATTGCTGAGTTGGGGATGATGCATCGCTATGAAAAGAGTGGTGCACTATCAGGCTTACAGAGAGTCCGGGAAATGACTCTGAATGATGCGCATATCTTTGTTCGTCAGGATCAAATTAAGGATGAGTTTAAGAGAACTCTGGAATTGATTGTTGCTGTTTATAAGGACTTCAAGATTGATGAATATGAGTTTAGAATCTCTTATCGTGATCCAGAGGATAAAGAGAAGTACTTTGATGATGACGCAATGTGGCAAAAAGCTGAAACCATGCTTCGTGAAGCGATGGATGAAATGGATCTACCTTATTATGAGGCCATCGGTGAAGCGGCTTTCTATGGCCCTAAACTAGATGTCGAAGTGAAGACAGCTCTTGGTAGTTCGGAAACACTCTCGACTATTCAACTAGACTTCTTATTACCTGAACGTTTTGATTTGACTTACGTGGGTGAGGATGGCAAGAACAATCACCGTCCAGTGGTTATCCACCGTGGTGTCGTATCGACCATGGAACGTTTTGTCGCTTATCTAATTGAGCGTTACAAGGGTGCCTTCCCATTGTGGCTATCCTGGCAACAGGTCACTATTCTACCGGTCAATACCGAGTTCCACATGGAATATGCCAATGAGATCAAGCAATTGTTGCTTGCGGCGGGTTGCCGTGTTGAGGTGGATGGAAGAAATGAGAAACTAGGTTTCCGTTTACGTGAGGCACAGGTTAACAAGATTCCTCTACAGGTCGTTGTGGGCGATGGTGAGATTGAGAACAAGAGTGTCAACATCAGACAGTATGGTTCCAAGGATTCACTCACAATGAGCCAAACTGATTTCATTGACTGGTTCAAACAACAAGTCGAAGCGAAGTCCTAGCATGTTAATACTAACGCTTGTCGGCTTTATCGTTTCACTGGGAGTTGCTACGATTTTGGAGATGTTTGTGCTTTCCAATTTGACGAGTAATCCGTTCACGCTGATCCTTTACTGGTCGATTCATGCTTTACTGGTGATGATTATTGTGGAAGCACTAGTAGGATTGTTTGCGAAAAGAACCAACTTAGCTGGTACCAAGGAAGTGTTCAAAATGCTACAGAGCGCTCACAAAAAAGACAAAAAAATGACCTGGCTAATCCTTGCTTCACTTCTTTGTCTGGTGATCTCGTATGTGTTCTTGAGTCTGACGATCGGTTGGGCTACTAACGTGGCACTGATACTTTGTATCGTCTTATTCATTGTATACGTCGTAAAGCTGTTTAAGCTTGAGAATAAAGTAGAGTACCATTAAATCTAAAACATCAGGACTGATTCATCAATCCTGATGTTTTTTGTTACTTGAAATTGTTGATTAGCTGATCGAGTAAGTTGGCAGCCTCACTGTCCAGATCGAAGCGATATTGATCGGATGTCTTGTTTCGTGTAAACAAAATCATCTCATCACTCTTATCATACTGTAAGGACTCCACATTATTATAAGATCCATCGGCATCTATCGAGTACAAAAAGTCAGTTTCGAATCCATCGGCTACTGGACTGGCTTTCTCAATCTCATCCACCAGTTGTTTGAATAAAGCGATTGAATCCGCATCCGTGAACTCTTTGCTGGTGGAGTCATCTGTCAGTACAATCTTGGTGATTGCTTCTTGATTGGAGCCAGAGTTATCTTCGTTATCACATCCACTCATCAACAGGATACAGGTTACGGTTAACACACTCAAAAGAATTCTCATTGCTTTCATAGTTTTCACCTCTTCTAATTACATAGTATTACTTTTGGTTATCAAAAGTAATTAGAGGTAGATCCTAAAAAAACCTCTACCCAGAAGTAGGGTAGAGGTTTAGCTTAATTGAATAGGTTTGTGATGGTATCAACGATGTCATCAAGGCTGACGAGGTTTACTTCATCCTGACCATTGATCTTCAGTTCAACCTGGTTGCTTTCGATTGTCTTACCGACCGTGATACGAGCATAAGCGCCAATGAGATCCATGTCATTGAATTTGACACCAGGGCGTTCCTTACGATCATCAAGCAGAATATCCAGTGGTAGTTGGCTAAGTTTATTGTATAGGCTCTCAGCGACTTCGCTCTGTACTTCATCCTTAGTATTAATGAGGACGATAGCCACTTGGACAGGGGCTAAGTTCTTAGGCCATAAGATACCCTTATCGTGATGGTTCTGTTGGACAATAGCGGCCAGGCAACGACCGATACCAATGCCATAGGAGCCCATCATCACCGGTTGAAGGTGGTTGGTCTCATCCGCAAAGTAGAGGTTCATAGCCTTCGAGTACTTGTCACCAAGCTTGAAGGTATTACCAATTTCAATGCCACGTTTGAAAGAGACAGGTCCTTGTCCGTTCTCACACATATCACCATCTTTAATGGTACGAATATCCGCGATGATTTCTGGTGTAAAATCGGTAAGATTGACATTGATTAAGTGGTGGTCAGCTTGATTCGCGCCGACGATGAAATTCTTCATGACCGTCAGTTGGTGGTCCATGATGATAGGAAGCTTTAGGTTCACTGGTCCAGCGAAACCAACAGGAGCATTCGTTAGTTTGACAACGTCATCGGCAGAAGCGAGTTCAACACTCACTGCTTCGAGTAATTTCTGTAGCTTCACTTCATTGACCTCGAGATCGCCACGAAGACAGATGGCATAGAATTTCTCATCAATCTTGTAAATAAGTGTCTTAACGAAGTTCTTAACATCTTTCTGTAAGAAATCAGTGACTTCTTCAATCGTCTTAGCATTAGGTGTTAGAACGAGTTCTTTCTCTAGTACTTCAGAATCATCGTGATTCTCTTCAATGACACAACCAGCAATCTCCAAGTTAGTCGAATAGCCAGATGGTTCATGTAAGACAAGGATATCTTCACCAATGTCTGAGAGTGCCTGGAACTCTTCAGATAGTAGGCCACCCATGACCCCAGTGTCAGCTTTCACGACCACGTAGTCTAAGCCCATCCTCTGGAAGGCTTTGTGGT
>JAAZEC010000008.1 GCA_012512495.1 Erysipelothrix sp. | reverse complement strand
TGTCGAACTGTGAGGTTTGTACGATGCTGACTAAGTAGGCAGAGGCAACGCTTGATAGGACGAATAACACCAGCTCAATGATATATGACTCAATGTTTAGGTTGGCGAAAAAGACATAGAAGAAAAAGTAAATGAAAATACCCAGTAGTAAGCCTACGAATAATGTTAAGAGGTGTCTTACTTTGAAGTTTTTCTTGAGTAATAAAAAAGTTATGAGTAAACAGGAACTCGATTGCAACATGGAAATGTCGCCGACTTTGAGTCCTGTGACATAGGATATGGAGCGACCGAAACCGTCCCAGGGACCAATTCCGATATTTAGTTTCATTTGTAGAGCAGCGACGAACGCAATGCCTACAAGACCGATGGTGAAATAGGCAATCTGTAGGTAGTTGATTTTATTTTTCATGGACACGTCCTTCCTATGCCATTCTAAGGGTTATTTCAATTAATGTAAAGCTGGTGAGCACATTAAGAGACACAGCAAAACGCTTGTGGTATATTTTGTATATCAAAAAAAGGAGATATACATGACAAAGATTGCAATTGTATTAGGTTCTGTCCGCGATGGACGTGTTTCACCACAAGTTGGTGAGTGGATTAAGGAAATAGCTGATAAGCGAGGAGATGCTGAATATTCAATTCTTGATCTAAAAGATTTCGATATGCCGCTTTTCTACAAACGTTTCTCAGAGTACGATGGTACTGAAGCAGAATATGATCGTTTGAAGGAAATGAGCGAGCTGACAAAAGCAGCGGACGGCTTTATCTTCATTACTCCAGAATATAACCACGGTTTAACTTCTGCGATGAAGAACTATTTCGATCTATTGTATACTGAGTTCAATAACAAGGCAGCTGGCATCGTGAGCTATGGTAGTTCAATGGGTGCTCGTGCTGGTGAACAAGTTCGTAACATTCTTGCTGAATTACAAGTGGCTGATGTTCGTCAACAAGTTTCACTTAGCTTGTTTGCTGATTTCGAAGGGTTTGTTAACTTCAAGCCTCAAGCTATCCAAGAAGGTGGCGTTAACATCTTGTTAGACCAATTAAATTCTTGGACAAATGCACTTAAAGGTACTAGATAACCTATTAACAGAAAAGAGAGTTCATTAGAAACTCTCTTTTTTCTATTCTAGGACACCAATAGTGTACCCTTGGGCACGTATGCCATCGATGAGATCGCCAAGGATCTGAACGTTAGTCTCAGAGACCGCGTGTAACAAGAGAATGGCTCCCGGGTGTAACTGGTTGATGATGGTGTTGTAGGAACTGGTAGGATCTGGTTGTTGGTCAACTAGCCAGTCACGGTAAGCGAAGCTCCAGAAGACCGTCGTATAGCCTAATTCGTTGGCCACGGCTAGGCTTCTTTCACTGTAGCCACCTTCAGGTGGTCGATACAGACTACTGATGGGCTGACCCATCGCTTGTTGATACTTGAGTGCGAGAGTCTGTATGTCTTCAGTCAGCTCATCTGTGCTGATGGTAGGCGCTCTTAGATGGTGATCGGTATGATTGGCAACGACATGGCCCTCATCTAGCATCCTTTTGACAAGTTCTGGGTTATGGTCCAGGTAGCTACCGGTGATGAAGAAGGTGATGCGTACCTGTTTCGCTTTGGCAATATCTAGAATTCGTGTGGTATTGTTCTGATATTCATAGCCTTCGTCCATGGTGAGATAGACGATTTTATTGTTTGTGTTAACTTTCCAGAGCACATCAAAATTACTGATGAGCCTTTCGATACCGGCATCGATTGTGGGAACACTTCCTGGTCGATACCACCAACTGAGGTCGGTATTGGAATACTGATTGAAGTCTGGGCCACTATCTTCAACTATCGTAATAACGAGGTTCTCTTGGATGTCTTCGATTGTGAACTCGTGATTGACTACTTCTACGGGTTGATTGTTCGAATAAACAGTGTAGGGCTTATCGGTCTTATTAACTACGAATGACACACTATCATGCTCGTTGACGGTGGTACCGTGAGTACTCGTGATACTGATGGTGTCCGGTAAGATAATTTCATAAACAGGATTGAAGGTAATGATGATGTTTTCGGTAACGCTTGGAATGATATATTCACTGTCTGCGTCTTTGGGGATTTCGGTCCCATTGGCGTAGACTTTGTTATAGATTGAGCCTGTTGGTAGCTTGAACTGGTAGCTGTCACCATACTCTACTTGAATGATCTCATCGTTTAATTGGATGGTTAATTGTGCTTTGTCCAGAGAACGAACTACTGGTGTCTGTCGCGGTGCTGGTGTAGCACTGGTGGCACAACTGGTGATGAGTAGGAGCACGGCTAATAATCGCTTCATGAGTCCACCTCCTTTAGTAATTTCATTATAAACCTTTGATGAAATCTACACTAAAATTTGCATTATTTTAAGGCGGATATGCTATACTACAGTTGAAAAATGTGGGGTGATAGTTGTGTTTAAGAGTGTTCTAAAGAAACGGGATGGGGCTGCCTTAGTAGTGGTGCTGCTTTTATTAATGGTGTTCTCCATATCTTATGGTGGTGCCGTCTATGTGTCTAATAAAAATATTGAGGGTTCTGTCCAAACACAAAAATATACACAGACCTATTACTCCTCAGAATCTGGTATTAATGTGATGGTTGAACTGATCAAAAAGGAAGCAACTTCCCTTACGGGTTCTGTTGGTTCCTTTAGTGAGTTTAAGACTATTCTTAATGGCAGAGTGACTAACTCCGGTCTAGTTAGCGACCTAGTCGATTACCTGTCGAATGGACAATACCGCTCAACGGCTATTGATGAGTCACCGATTGTAACGGTGGCCCAGGTGTCTCCTGTAAATGATCCTGAGAATCTCAGGTTTAATATCACTTCTAAGAGTGATTCGCGGACCTTGGAGACTGCGGTTGAGTTCTCTGCTTCTGGTGAGGAAGAGGGAGAAAAAGTCTGGTTTTCAAAATACGCTTTAATAAGTTCGGGCAATCTTAATATCACGGGTTTGACTGTGACGGGTGGTCCTATTGCGACAACGAGCATGGATCCAAAGTCGGTTACGATGGGATCGTTTGGTTCGATTGAGGCCCTACATCTTAGGAATAATCTCTTAAATATTGCGGATAATGCTTTTCAATCGAATTATAGTAACTGTAAATATTTAGATTACAGATTAAATGCTACAGCTTGGATGAGTCAATATAACCCCTGTCAAAAGATGAATGCTACTGCTGAGGAAAAGATAGACTTGGATAGCTTCAATGTGACGATGGTCATGCCGGCAATGCCAGTGAATACGGGAGCGAAATTAGCACCCTTAACGCTTAAGAATTCTAGTGGCAATACGTTTGTGATTGTTGATAGTAATGGTAACTTCTCTAATGAGACTTTAAGCTATGTTGGTGGACTACCTGCCGACTACAATGGTAAATTAACTTATCGTTTTCCTCAGGTGTCTGAGACCTTCTGGAATCCTAACTCCAATAAATTCGAGACCTCAACAGCGAAAGCTTCGGATGTGTTCTATGTCCCTTCGGTAGTTATGAAACCGAATCGGGGTTATCCTACGGTGTTTGATGTAGGTGACCGTAATATTACGATTATTACGGACTATCTTGATCTTGGCAGTCGTTTCACGGTTGAAGGAACTGGAACGGTCACTTTCATTGTGACGGCTTCACCTTCGAAGGGTAACAATATCAATTTCAGTGGTAATAGCGAACCGACGGGTAATCCGGAAGATGCTAAGAAAATCATTATTTATGTCTATGGTAAAAATGGCACACAGATGAAATCAATCACTATCGGTGGTTCCGCTTCATTTTATGTTTCGATTATGGGTGAGTACATGAATGCTAGTATTGGTGGAAGTGGTGGTTTATTTGGTAACTTCATTTCTGGTGGTAATAAGGTATCTTTAAATGGTGGTTCGACCAGTGCGGCTTCCTTGTTTTACTTGTCAAATCCGGATGCTGTCTTTGAGATGAGTGGTAGTGGAAAGTTTAAGGGAGCTGTTATTACCCATGATTTTTCGTCCAGTGGTGGTTCCAGTATTCAGTATGATGCTTCTGTGTTTGAAAATATACCGTTTGAAATCACCATGCCTAACTTTGTAGATGGTGTTCCAGCGGGTCCTTCAGTTGTTTCGATGGTTCAAGATCCAGTTAAGGAAAAATAGTAATTACTCTTTCTTCTTTCGGAAGAATGATAAGCTACCGAAGCCGCTGATAATAGCGATGTAGTAGCCGAAATCATACCAGAAACCAGTGTTGATACTTTCGTAGATTCCTTTGGTTGAACCAAAGAGTGAGAGCACTAAGGATATCGGAGCAATCCATCCGTGCCAGACTCCTGAGAGGAAGCCAGCAGGCTTAGCGATCGTATAGCTTTCGTTTCCTGGCATACAGCCTGTTAGTACTAACAAGCCAAGTGCGATGATAGTGGTTAGTTTGATTAATTTCTTCTTATCCATGTGTCCTCCATGTTCACTACGAATCTTACATAGTGTTTCCTATATTTATTCTAACACTGAATAGTCTCTTCATGAGACTATTTTGATATTCTCAGTTTTGGTTAAGCCTGTGATTAATAATGGTCTGATAAATAAAAACCCACTGTTAAGTGGGTGGTTTGCTAATTGGTGGAGATGAGGAGAGTCGAACTCCTGTCCAAAAAATGTCCACATTCAAGCATCTACAGTTTATTCTGTTTTCATTACGACATCATTTGAGAAACAGACAAACAAACGATGAATTACCTAGTAAAGGTTTTCGTCAGAACGCCCTAGATAAACGTTAAGCTTAGTCTTCGTTTCTGTCATCAGTTACCAACCCAAAGACCAAATTGGTAGTGACGCACTGCAATTAGATTAAACTAAATTAGGCAGCGTAAGCTAGATTTTGATTTCCAGTTATTTTTTTGTTTGGTTGTTAGGCAACCACTCCACTGCAACCTGAATCCAACGAAATCCTGTCGAAACCATGACATCCCCGAATCCATCGTTATTATACCAAAGAAACCGAGCACTTTCCACAATCATGATGAACCAGTGCCTCAACAATCAGTGATTCTGATATAATGTCCTTAAACAATGAAAACGGAGGAATTAATATGTCATATAAAACCTTTAGCGAATACCAAAAAGAAGACAATTCAGAAGATATTCTGTGGCAAGACCGAAAAAGAATTCTTGGCTTACCCATTTCCTTCACCCGTTACTCACTCACTAACGAGAGACTCATCATTAAGACTGGCCTGTTGAACACAGAGACCGATGAGCTTTTACTTTATCGGATTATGGATATTGAACTCAACCAATCCTTTGGTCAGAAGATCTTCGGTGTAGGTTCAGTCATCCTCCACGCATCCGATAGAACCACACCAACACTAACACTTCAAAACATTAAGAAGCCAAACGATGTTAAGCGTTACTTAAGCCGTTTAATCGAAACCATTCGTGATGAGAAGAATATCACTGGTAAGGAAATGTTCGGTGCAGCGGCAGGTTACTCCACTACTAGCGTTGACGCTAATAATGATGGTATCCCTGATTACATGCAGGTGGACCTCGATGGTGATGGCAGACCTGATTACACTGACAACCCAATTTATAAGGATTCAGACAGCGAATAGCTATTTAACAACCTCCAACTTAAATTATGCCATGACAACACTTATCAAACTTGGTATAATAGTCGAGCATTGGAGGATTGGCCGAGTGGCTTAAGGCACCGTCTTGGAAAGGCGGCGAAGTGCAAGCTTCCGTGAGTTCGAATCTCATGTCCTCCGCCATATTCAATTAACACCCACTTAACAGTGGGTTTTTATTTTGTTTGAGTAGATTTTCTTTTCCCGTATTTCTCACAGTAGATTTGATAGACTACCGCGGTTACCTCGACATCATCCATCGCTCTATGTGATAGTTGGGACATTCCTAAGTAGTTCTTTATTGTCGATAACTTATGGTTGCCGATTTCTTCCTTCTTGAACAATTTCTTAGCCAGGTATAAAGTGTCAATAACCTTGTTCGTTGTGATTGACGCTTCAACTCTGGCACCCTCCGCGACAATCATCTTGATATCAAACGCGATATTATGCCCAACTAATAACAAGTTCTCACTCCAAGTGTTGAAGTCATCAAGTACCTGATCAATGGTTCGAGCATGTTTCACCATGTCATCGTCGATGCCATTGATGCTCGTGATAAAGCCGGGAATATGAATCCCAGGGTTAACGTATTCATGGAATCGTGCGACCTCCACATGGTTCTGATACTTGATAGCACCAATTTCAATTATTCTATCAACAGAAGGCTCAAGACCTGTCGTCTCAGTATCTACCACGATGTAGTTAGGTTGTAACACACTCGATTGACGATCGAGGTAAGCCTTGGAATAGGCTAGAGGATTTACATAATGTGAAGAAACCCTAGGAAAACTTGTAACCACAGTATCATCCCTCTCTACAATTACGTTATCCATCGGGTAGCTCGTGATACTACTTTGAAGCACTGGCCTATTAGTTCTGTTTCTAATGACTTGGTATGCATTATTGAGTTTCGCTTTAATGTAAGAACCAGTCCTAAACAGTGAATATCCAAAAGCGATAAAGAATAATAGTATTAATGCGGTATAAAGATTTGATTCTGTACTTACATTTTCTGGTAAGAAAAGCAGGACAAACGTACCTAGCCATAAGTATCTTAATTTAGTTTTTCTAAGAATGGACATTTTGTTATCCCCTTGTTTCGTTGTCAAAATAGTACGCTATTTTCAAGGAATATTCAATGGAATATAGGGAGGTTCCTATCAAATCGATTGTGAAAAATGAGGGAAATGCTACAATTACACTACGGAGAAAACCAGGAGGAAAATAATGAAAGATGTAATAATAATCGGTGCCGGAATTGTAGGAAGCACCGTTGCTTATGAGTTAAGCAAGTATGAAGTAGACGCCATGGTGATCGAGAAACTCGATAAGCCAGGACTCGATGTGACAGGACACAACAGTGCGGTCATTCATGCAGGGGTAGACCCAGAAGATGGCACACTCAAGAATAAATACAATCTAAAAGGGACGAAGATGTACGAAGCTTACGCTCGTGAGTTGGGGACACCCTACAAGCAAATTGGAGCTTTCGTCATCGCAACCACAGATGCGGATCATGCGCATATTGAAAAGTTATTGAGAAACGGTGAGAAGAGGGATGTCTTCGTGGAAAGACTTACCCGTGAAGAAGCTCTACTCAAAGAACCAAACCTACCAAACAACGTCTATGAAGTCCTCAGCATGCCAACAACAGCTGTTGTTAACCCGACCGATGTCGCTCAGAAGGCTATTACTAAAGCTCAGG
>JAAZEC010000080.1 GCA_012512495.1 Erysipelothrix sp. | reverse complement strand
CTTCTGGTCCGTTTTCAATGTTGAAGTGATGGAAGGTCTCAAGCCAGGCGATATCGTAGATCGTTTCGGTATCGATTAGCAAGCCGTCCATGTCAAATACGATTAATTTTTTCATAGCAATAGCATAACATAAAAGGGCCCTCTGGACTATTTATCCCGGACCCTTAATTGATTTAATTAATGACTAAGCTTTGTTTGAAGAACCAAACATGTCAATTTTGTCTCTAACAACCTTCTTAGCTTCTTCAGTACCTTCACTGAGAAGTTTACGAGGGTCAAAGCCTTTACCAGCAAGGTCTTTGCCAGCTTCAATGTAACTACGAGTACCCTTCGCGAAAGCAAGTTGTAACTCAGTGTTGACATTGATTTTTGAAACGCCTAAGTCGATAGCGCGTAGGACTTGATCAGCTGGAATACCTGTGCCACCATGTAGAACAAGTGGTAAACCATTAGCAGCTGCTTGTACTTCGCCTAAACGTTCGAAGTTAAGGCCTAACCAGTTTTCTGGATAGACACCGTGAATATTACCGATACCAGCAGCAAGGAAATCAATTCCTGTTTCTGCTAGTTGACGGCATTCATTTGGATCGGCCAATTCACCTTCTCCAACGATTCCATCTTCTTCTCCACCAATAGAACCAACTTCAGCTTCCACTGAGATTCCTTTGGAGTGTGCTAATTCAACGATTTCACGTGTTTTAGCTAGGTTTTCTTCTAATGGGAATGCTGAGCCATCAAACATAACTGATGTGAAACCAGCATCGATAGCCTTCTTCGATCCTTCAAAGCTACCATGGTCTAAGTGTAAAGCAACTGGAACAGTGATTTTTAAATCTTCTACTAAAGCTTTCACCATTTGAGTAACTACATTGAAACCACCCATGTATTTGACTGCTCCTTCAGAAACAGCAAGTAAAATAGGTGAGTTCTTTTCTTGTGCTACTTCAAGTGTAAGCTTAGTCCATTCCAAGTTGTTGATGTTGATTGCAGGTACACCATAGTGTCCATCTCTAGCATTCTCAAGAATGCTTTTTGCTGAAATTAGTGCCATTCAATTACCTCCTGAATATTTACCACTCTACTTTACACCATTTACAGCTTCTTTGAAAGGAGTAAATCATCATGAAAGCGATTACTTCTTTTAATATTCACATAACACGTGTATAATCATTAGTGAATGGAGCGATACGATGAGAAGAAGACGAACCTCTTTATCCTTTTTAAATAGTGTGATTGTTGGCATAGTAACTGGCACGCTAGTCATTGGTGTGCGTTTTGCCTTTTTCGAGTTCAATAACCTACGCCAGGAAATACAAGCTAGTAACTCACTAATCACCAAAATACTGTGGGTCGTTTTAACGATCGGCTTCGCCCTACTCATTGCCTTCTTACTCAAACACAATAGTAGCAGTAAGCAATCTGGGGAAGACCAGGTTCAGGCACAGCTACTAGGTCTATCGAAACCACAACCACTAAATCTCATCATTGCTAAAATAATCGGAACTCTCGGAAGTGCCTTCGCGGGCTTACCACTAGGTCACGGTGGACCCTCCATGCAAATAGGCGCTCACGTCGGTAAACTCATGACGACCAAAGCCAATAAAGATAAAGAGAAGACCATGATGTTAAGTGGTCAAGCAGCCGGGTTCGCCGGTGCATTCTCCGCACCTCTCTCTGGCATCATCT
>JAAZEC010000007.1 GCA_012512495.1 Erysipelothrix sp. | reverse complement strand
TCAGTGAATCACTCACAGCTACTTATACGCTACCAGCAGAGGAAGACGAAGAGCCAGAAGAGCTTACTTATCGTTTACCTGAAATCAGCGCTCTAAACGAAGAAGGCGAACCAACAGGCAATACCCTGCAAGCCTACTCACTGACTCCGACCAGTGACTTCAGTGAAGAAGATCCAATCGCTTTAGCGTCAGAGAACTTCTACGCTGTCAACGGTGTCTCGGACGAACAGAAGGATCGCCTCTATTGGATCGCCTACTACGGTTATGGCTACTATGAACTCAATGAGTCCGGTCGTGCCAAAGCAGCTAACCAGGAATCCCTGACTGCTGAAGACTACCTTATCTTCCATGGCGATTTCGTCAACGCTACCGACCTTACGGCGGACATCAATTGGCTACTAGCTGCCCAAGAACTCATCTGGGAATCACAGGTCGATGAGGATGGCAATCCCTATGGTGCTACCTTTACAACGGACCTTTCTTCTTATAAGGCAGAGATCCTACAATTGGTGAACGCAACATATCAGAATGTTCCCAACTTCGGCGGTTCTGTCATTACGGTTCAACAAAGTGATATCGACGCTCAAACTGTCTACACACTGACTGAAGAGAACGGTATCTTACACCAATTCAATATCAACACAACAGATGATCTTGAACTAGTGAGTGTCGAGGGAAATAAACTTCAGGTTAAGCTACTCAATTATGTGGATGATTTAGCCATTAGCTTCTCCCGCCTAAAACGCTTTGATGTGACGGATAGCTTCGTCTATCACGATGCTGATAACCAGGGCTTCATTACCTTTGGTAACTCACGCCTAAAGACCCTAGCTTCTAAATTCCATTTTGAAATGAATGATAACCTAGTGGGAGTTTCCCTCAGTGTCACCACGATTGACCAGGCGGATTCGAATAACATCCTCTATGGTGGCCAGTATGAGTTAGCGGATGATGTTGATTTCACCATTAACTCAATCAAATCGACACTCTCTGAGGAAAGTGTCAATGCTCGCTTTGATAATCTGACGGGTAAGAAATTCTTTATGAGACAGATTGTTGCTCCTGAAGGCTATGCCTTGAGTGAGGAAATCAAGGAAATCACAGTACCTGCCAACGTCAGCAAGCTATCGATCACCTTCGTCAACGAAGTTGAAATCATAGATTCTACTGAAACTAACGAATAGACAAAAAGCCTGTTAACAGCTGTTAACAGGCTTTTGTTTATTCGAGGCTATCTATCAACGAACCAATGAAGGCGACGGTTTCCTTTAGAGGTTTATCCGTCGTTAAATCGATATCGAGTAGTTTCGCGAAATCGAGCGGTTTTTGTGTTTCTGTCTCACTCAGTGCATTCAACCATTTATCAATCTCACTCTGACCTTTCTCTGCGATTCGTGAAGACATGACTGTTGAAATTGTTAAACCAGCAGAGTAGGTATAGGAGTAGAGTCCCATGTAGTAGTGCGGTTGACGCATCCAGGTGAGTTCAGCCCCTTCATCGAGAGTGACACTGTCACCCCAGAACTTAGTGAGCTGTTCCTTGAAGATTCGATTGTAATCATCTGCTTGAAGGTCAACGTTCTGTTCAACTAGCTTGTAGACTTCGCGTTGGAAGGCTGCCTCAAGGAAGTGAGTCACAAAGTTATGATAGTAGGTATTTTCTATCATGCTGGCATTAACCCATTGAGTCAGTGATTCATCCTTGAGTAGGTAGCGACTCAACAACATTTCATTGAGTGTAGAAGGAGCTTCAATCGTGTAGCGGCTTTGTTTGGTTTGTAGGTATCCAGGGTAACGTTTCCTAGTGAAGACGCTTTGTACCGCGTGGCCTATTTCGTGAACCAAAGTAAATACTTCGCTTAGACTGTCGTTCCAAGATAATAGGATATAGGGATGGGACTGCGCGATGGTGGAACAGAAGCCACCGGTTGATTTTCCAACGTTGCCAGCCCAGTCGATCCAGCGATCATATAGTGAGTGTTTTACAACTTCGGTGTATTCATCGCCTAGGACGCTCAAGGCTTCAACGACCAACTCTTGGGCTTTATCGAAGCTGATGGGTTTAGCTTCCGCTTGAAGGTAGGGAGCTTTCAAATCACTGTAGTAGAGTGTTTCGACGCCTAATTTCTTCTTAAGCTTAGAGGCGTAGTTTCTCATGTGTGGGGCTAGCTCACTCATGAGGACATCGATTTGGCGATCGTATAAATCGCGGGTCACGTTTTGTTCATCGAGCAAATAGTCAAAGACACTATCGTAGCCACGTAAATCAGCAAGAATCTTTTCCTTCTTCACTTGTGTACTGTAATAGTTCGCGATGGTGTTTTGATAGGAGCGTAGATCCTTTGAGAATTGTTCGAAGGCTGCCCTTCTGACTTTGGTGTCGGGGTGACTCTGGTAGCTGTTTTCAAATTGAACAAAGGATAGTGGATATTCCACTCCGTCTACTTCGAAAGAATTGAACTTCATATCACTGAGTTTGGTGATATTATAGCCATTGTCTGGAAGTTCTAGCACTGGACTTAGAGCTGCGAGGATCATTTCAGATTCTGGTTGTAACTGACGGGACTTCAACTTAATAACATCTTCTAAGTATATCGCATAGCCAGAGTTATTAGCGGCTTCGGTGAGGAACTCGTCTGAGAGTTGCTTGATTTCACTTTCGAAGAAAGTTAGTGAACTCATCAACTGTGAGCCCAGCATACTAATAGAGCCTAGACGGCTTTGACTCTTCGATTGGGCCATGTCTGTCTGTGTATCCAGATAGGCAAAACCAATGAGTCGGGAATAGACGGTAATAATATCTTCATAGTCTCTGATGGCTTCTACCAAATCATTTACGTCACTTATTTGGTTTACTTGATGTTCGTATTTCTCTTTGAATTTAGTCGCTGACTCTTTGAATATTCCAACATTCTTTTCATATTCTTCTTCGTTCTCAAAAATATGAGTTAGATCCCAAGTCTGTTGTAATGGTACTTCAGAGCGCTTAATTAGTTTATCTTTCATGGTGTGCCTCCTAATAGCTTATATCATATCTTATGTGACTTCTTATTGACAAGAGTGACAACATTTTGTATCATTATGATACTGAGTCTCAATTTCAGATTGGAGGAGCCTATGACTTATCGTACCAAACAGCGGGATGTCCTGCTCGATAAAATTATGGCGTATGAGGAAGAACCTTTTACGGCCGATGACTTGATCTTAAAGCTCATGTCCACTTCTAAACCTGTATCGAAGGCGACGGTCTATCGGACGCTTGATAAACTGGAAAGAGATGGGCTCGTTCGTAAATACTATGTGGAGCCTAGCGAGAGTGCCTTCTACCAGTATGTTGGACAACATCTGGACTGTGAGGACCATTACCACTGTGTCTGTTACCAGTGTGAGCGGTTGTTCCACATTGATTGCCATATATTTGATGATTTGGATGCTCATTTCCAAAATGAACATCATTTCAAGATTGATTTACAGCGTACCATCTTGTATGGACTCTGTGAGAATTGCCAAGGAGAAGTTACTCTATGAAGAGATTGATACTACCCGTCCTACTACTACTGATGATAACCGGCTGTGCCACGAGTGAGAACCCTTCTGAACTATCCGTTGTCACGACTTCTTATGTGACCTTTGATCTTGCGAGAGAGGTCATTGGCGAGGAAGCCGTGACCCTATTAATTAAACCGGGAGCGGATGCCCACACTTTTGAACCAACCGCTCAAGACATGGTCACGATTGAGAATGCCGATTTAATGATTTATACCAATCCGGACATGGAGCCATGGGTTGAATCGTTGTCTAGTGATTCGACAATCTTGTTGAATGCGAGTCAGGGCATCGTACTATTGGCTACCGAGGAGGACGATCATCATGACCATGAGGAGGATGATCACTCTCACGACGAGGACGATGATCACGATCATGCCCACGATCCACACACCTGGACCAGTATGAAGAATGCTCAAATCATGGTATCGAATATTCGCGATAAGATCAGTGAAATAGATCCCGATAACGCAGATAAATACAACGACAACGCCGAAAGAATCATCAATGAACTCAAGGAGCTCGATGAATCCTATCAAACCGTCTTCAACGAAGCGGAAGTTGACACCATCGTCTTCCTGGGCCATTTCGGTCTCAACTATTTGATGCACGATTATGATATGGAATACATCGCACTTTTCGAAAGCATGAGTCATGAGAGCGAACCAAC
>JAAZEC010000079.1 GCA_012512495.1 Erysipelothrix sp. | reverse complement strand
CTTGAGAAAGTCTCCCTATCAGCATGGTTAAATGATGACTCGGTATAAGTACTCTCGGGTTTTAACAAGAATTCTGGTTCAATGCAGAAGGCAATTTCACCATTGACCTTGATGTAGACCCAATCGGATCCTGCGACCCATCGCATCCCATTGCCTTGACTGTTCTCACTTGTGGCAGTTCCTGTGGCGATTACTCCCGTATCCTCGAAAGTAATCTTGATCGTTTGGGCTTGAGTTGGTGTTAATAACATCACCATCATTAAAGTGATTGCTATCCCAATCAACCCTTGTTTCAATTTTCGTTTCATATCTCTCATATCTCCTTCACTGTTAGCTGTTGACAGTCTAGAATATGAGTTCATCTGCTTTCTTCCTCTTGAAAAGAAAAAATGTTAGTGCATTACCTCACTAAACATTCTCTTATCCATGAGACACTTATTAAACGCCACACCATCAGCAACGCACTTATCTCAGTTACTCATTTACATTAATTTCAGGACGGTTAAACACAACTCCAAATTTCCTAGCTCTTTCTTTCTCTTGAGACACAGAATATTTAAGCTTAGAGGCTAAGTCGCTGGTATTTTGGTTAGTTAGTGCATTGATATATTCCAATTTTTCTTGTTTCAATATCACAAAAGGTGGAAACCCTCTTTCGAGCAAGCTGTAGTTCATCAACAGCCTTCCCATACGACCGTTTCCGTCGCTAAATGGATGTATTCTTTCAAACTCAATATGTTTTTGAGCGATTACTTCACTGATAAATTCCAAATCCGCATTGTCATTATTCAATTTGAAATTCAAATCATAGCACCAACTATCAATCAGTTGAGGAACATCATTTGGATGTGCAGTCTGAAAATCCGCACCAACAATAGCATTTTCGTTATTTTTGAATTGTCCTCGCGTCGCATCAAGTCGATCCATTAGAACATAGTGTAAATCTAATAGGGTTTTATGTGTAATAACTTCTTGTTCGTGTATTTTCTCAATCATTAGCTTTAAAGCTCTAGCATGATTGTCTGTTTCATATATCTCGCTCAAACTCTTACCATTTGGGGCTGTTTGATACAGCACAATAGAAATTGTTTCATTAAGAGTCAAAGTGTTATTCTCTAATGCATTGGAATGATGAGTAAGTCTTACCACTAAATCATCCATATACTTTTCTGTAAAATCGGCAATCATACTCCCACCCCTTTTGGTGTATTATATCATATCGAAGCATAAAGTATGACCAAGAGTGTTCATCTGTCTTAAGAACATAACATGATAAATAAAAATTCTTTGTTCAATGTGGTTCTCTACAAAGCTTTGGAAAGACTTCGTTTTATATGCAAAAAGAGGTTGTAATGATCTAGACAATATTCACGTCTAATCGTTACAACCTCATGCGTTATGTTCTTGGAGCGAGTGAGGAGAATCGAACTCCCGTAGTCAGCTTGGAAGGCTGAAGTTCTACCATTGAACTACACTCGCAATAACAGTGGTGACTCCTGAGAGACTCGAACTCTCGACCCACTGATTAAAAGTCAGTTGCTCTACCGCCTGAGCTAAGGAGTCATCATGGCTGGGGCACCTGGGATCGAACCAGGGAAATGCCAGAGTCAAAGTCTGGTGCCTTACCGCTTGGCTATGCCCCAATAAATGGTGGGGAGAGACGGATTCGAACCGCCGAACCCTGAGGGAATTGAGTTACAGTCAATCGCGTTTAGCCTCTTCGCTATCTCCCCAATAGATAATAAATGGTGCCGGCTATAGGACTTGAACCCACAACCTACTGATTACAAATCAGTTGCTCTACCAGTTGAGCTAAGCCGGCATCATAATAAAAATAATGGTGGAGGTTAACGGGCTCGAACCGCTGACCCTCTGCTTGTAAGGCAGATGCTCTCCCAACTGAGCTAAACCTCCGGATGTGCTTGATTGAAGCTTCATTAATATACCATAAGCACAAAATATCGTCAATAGATTAAGGCAAAAAGTCAAAAGAAAAACCAAAAAGCTGTTTTTTCAACCGATGATGATGAAATCTGTTCACCAAAATACGATAAATCTCATGCCCTAATTGATTACCTGCTTACGACTAAAATATGAAGCCACAAAATAGAACATAACAAGATAACTCACAAGGAAACAGTAGAAGATACCAACATAAGCCGAAAGGGCTTTGTTGTACAGATAAAGAACCACCATAATAGCTGTAAACAATCCGAAATACGCCAGATGGGTTTTCACTATCTCCGCTTTGCTGTATTGCACTATGTAAAATTTCTTACCAAGCAACCTTAATAAAACAAAAACGACAACAACCCAACCAAGGATATTGATAGGATGGAAGATGGAATCAACTATATCCTTTAATAACCACCAGTTCACTAAACGATCCCCAAAATAACCATTAACATAGAAGTACATGTAAATCAGTGCTGGAAAGACACTCAACAAAAACGTAATCGCATGAACCTTGTAATGATTATATTTGATCATTAACTCACCTCCTAACATCAATTCTGAATATCTTTATAGTATTACATCGCTATAATCACTATATTTGATAAACTACTATGTGTCAAAATAGCTTGTAACGATAAGGGAAGCACTATTTCTTCATCGCCATTCTATCAAACCATTGTTGTAAGATAGTAAAGCGACGAAGATGGGAGGTTTGTTTCTCATCATCATAGTTGACGTAATTCAATAGGAAGCCAATAAAGATTATGTAAGAAATAATGTTAATCGAAAGTAAGATCACCATCAACGAACTCAAAGGACCATAAAGTGACTCGTAATTAGTAAAGATAGAAACATAAGTTAAGAAGAATAAACCCATTAAACCAAGAGCTAGAGTAGTGAAAAGCGCACCCTTCCAATGGCTCGCTAGCCTGCGATGCCGAAATGATAAGTTACGATAATAGACCAGAAAACCAAAGAAAAGACTCCCCATAACCAACAGATAGCGGAAATGTGAAGTAAACGAGATCACCAGAATCAAAATAACAATCAGCAGAATAAAGATAGCCTGTCCACCAAAACCAAGGATTCTCAAATACCATTTGGGATAATCCACCTCTTCAATAGAACTCGAGAACTTCAAGAAGGAATAAACCGACCGAGAAGAAAGAAAGAGTGTCGTCACCAATAGAACGATCAAGGAAGCGAACTCAGTCGCATTCGTCGCTTGGATATACTCAATGAAGTCTAGGACTTCTTCCATCGGGAGGTATGCACTAGCGATTGAAATAATGAGTGTGGTGTCCAGTGCAAGCTGTTTAAACAAGACCACGAAAATAGTCAATAAAGGTGCCAGTGACAACAACAATGAAAAAGCAAAAGACTGAACAAAGGTGGTCGAATCATCATCTCTAAGAATCTCAATTAGCTCTCTAAGCTTCTGTTTCATATTTTTGACCTCTCTTACTAATAATGATACACTAATCTCTATAAATAGGAGAAATATATGAACATATTTGATACAAGATCACTCTCTCAAACCCAGAAATTTCAAAGGATATCAATCATCGGAACAGTGGCTGCCATACTGCTGGGCTTTGTCTACGGCTTCGTTTCACAACTAGCCGGAGGCTGGGAACTGCATGTGCTCTACCTCTTCTTAGGATATGTCATCGCTTCCCTAGTCCGTAAGGTCGGGCGCGGTGCACAAAAAAGATTTCAGATACTAGGAGCGGTACTCACACTCGTTGTGATACTCGTCGGAGATATGCTCTATCCGTACCTGATGCTTAATGCTAGCCTGAATTCAATCATTTCCTTTACCCTAAGAAACTATCTTTCCGGTATCAGTGGTCTGTTATCATTGGCCTTCAGAGCCTCTGCCATCTATGTAGGTTACAGTAATTCAATATAGCCGGTGCTTATCGGCTTTTTTTGTACACTATGTATCTAAAATGTCATTAACGAAATCAGGCGATATGTTACAATATGAATATCAAAGACAGTTTAGGAGATTCTAAATGAGTGAAGATAGAAACGTCATCAAAACTATCAAATATTTTATCCAGAAAAATAAGTTGGCATTTACTTTGTTATCCACCCTTTTGGTGTTACTAATAATCTATTTGCTGATTGAAGTCAGAGTCATCTTTAGGCCCTTCTTTGTTATTTTAGATGTGGTTCTAGTACCCGTGATCTTCGCAGCACTCTTTTACTATCTCTTCAAACCTGTACGTGATTGGCTCGAGAAAAAAGGCGTCAATCGAATCACCGCAGTCTTCATTGTCTTCTTAATAATTATTGTCGTAATTGCCGTTTTGATTTTCTCAATCATGCCCTTCCTCTATGAACAGCTCACCCTATTTGTCACCGAATTCCCAGCCAACTGGAACCTCTTCATCAACAGTATCGACGGTTTTCTAGAAGAGTACGGACTGGAACAATTCCAGGGTGGAATCAACGATGCAATCACTCAATTTACACTAAGAATCACAGAAAACATCCAGAACTATCTTGGCCGTGCCTCCTCCATTATCACCAATGCCATCGGCAGTGTCGTCAATATAGTCATTAGCTTCGTAACCGCTCCAATACTTCTCTATTACATGTTGAAAGAAGGAGAAAAGCTCAAACCTGCCGTCGTTAAACTCGCACCCAAGAAAGCGAGAAACGTCTTCGCAAGCTTCCTATCAGATACCAATAAACAGCTATCACTCTATATCCGTGGTCAAATTCTAGTAGCCATCGGCGTCGCCATCATGTTCCTAATCGGTTACAACATCATTGGGCTTCCCTATGGTAGTGTCCTAGCACTAGTCTCTGGCATCTTAAACGTCATCCCCTACCTTGGAACATTCATCGCCATCGTACCCGCCTTTATCATTGCGATTGTCCACTCACCAGTAATGGTACTCTACGTACTGATTGTCTTTACCATTGAACAAACGATTGAAGGCAGAATCCTCTCACCCAAAATACTCGGTGATAACTTGGAAATCCACCCAATCACCATTCTCATTGTCCTACTCGTATCCGGACGCTTATTTGGTTTCTCCGGTATCATTATCGGGGTACCACTCTACGCGATAATAAAAGTGGCCGCAAAATACGTCCACCGTTATTTAACCATCCATACGGACATCTATTAAGTAATTCTGAATCCTCGTAATATCAGAGCGCTGCATGATGCAATTGAAACGAACACCAGCCTCCAGATATTCGACATCCACCAAGTGATACTTATTATTCAAGAAATCGACCACCGAGTATTGGTCATAGGGAACCAGTAAACTCACACCCTCAAACCAATCACTCAGGATTTCCTCAATACCACTAAGAATCAAATCAATACCCGCATCTTCCAAGGCCGACACATGAATCTTTGTCGCCTTTTTTTCATGAAAAGCTAGCGGTTTTTGTCCAATCAGTAAATCCATCTTATTAAACACAATCAACATCGGCTTATCCAAACAATCGAGTTCCTTCAAGACAAGCAGAGTGGTATCAAGTTGCATCTGATAGTCCGGACTCGAACCATCAATCACAACGACAATCATATCCGCTTGTTTCACTTCCGCCAGCGTCGACTTAAACGATTCCACCAACAAGGTCGGAAGATCCGAAACAAAACCAACCGTATCACTCATTATAACCGGCTGACCATTAGGAAGGTTAACACGACGATGAGCAGTATCCAACGTCGCAAACAACATGTCCTTAGCGAAAACTTGCTTGTCCTCTTTAACCAGCTTATTTAGAATGGTCGACTTCCCCGAGTTGGTATAACCCACCAAGGAAACCAAAGGCAAGTTAGCCCTCTTTCGATTCAAACGAGTATTATCACGGGTTCTCTCAACCTGTTTTAGTTTGTTTTTGACTTTCTGAATCTCTTTATTGATGACGCGGCGATCCAGTTCCAGTTGTTGTTCACCCAGACCTCTCGTACCAATACCACCAGCGACCTTAGACAAAGCGGAATAAAAGCCAGCCAGTCTAGGTAACCGATACATCAACTTAGCCAGCTGAACCTGAAGCTGACCCTCCTTAGAAGTAGCCCGCTTCGCAAAAATATCCAAAATCAGGTACGTGCGATCGATAATCTTACGATCTACCTCAGCCTCGATATTCCTAATCTGGGAGCCAAACAACTCATTATTAAAGACGACCGTATCCGCCTCTAGCTCATCAACCATAAGGGATAGTTCTTCTATTTTTCCCTTACCCAGATAAGTACTAGATTTGATAGCCTCGCGCTTCTGAGTCAGTTCACCCACCACTTCACCACCAGCAGCCAAGACCAGCTGCCGTAGTTCATTCATGCACTCCCTAAAGTTTTCCGCTCCTAAATCAACACCAACAATAATGATTTTCTCTATCGAAAACACCCCGCTTTTTATAGCTCCATTGTAACATATTACTAACTTCTGAGATTTACAATCTCATCATAGCAAAAGCACGAGGTGATATGATCATTCACCACGCCCGCTGCCTGTAAGAAAGAGTAGACAATCGTCGGTCCCACAAACCTGAAACCACGCTTCTTCAAATCCTTCGTAAGCTCATAAGATAAAGAAGACGAAGCAGGAATCTCATGTTCATACTCCCAAGTATTATGCACCGGTTCATGATTAACAAAACCCCACAAGTACTCCGAGAAGCTCCCCAGTTCCTGTTGAATCGCCATGAAACAAGTAGCATTATTAATCATCGCCGTAAGTTTCATTCGATTACGAATGATCGTCTCATTCTCAAGTAGTTCCTCAATTTTCTCTTCGCCATACTCCGCAATCTTCCGCATGTCAAAACCATCAAACGCTAGCCTCATGGCCTCCCGCTTCTTCAAGATAATGCTCCAGCTTAAGCCCGACTGCATCATTTCTAGCACCAGCAACTCAAAGAGCACCTCATCATCAAACTCTGGTCGACCCCACTCCGTATCATGATAAGTGAGCTCCAATTCACTACGCAATGCCCAAGCACAGCGTTCTACACCCTTACTCATATTTTCACCTCAGTTTAAGATAGGAAAAAATTCACATTTCTCCTAACGCAAAGTGACATTAAGTTCCTTCAACAGTGAGTTCAAGATGTTCTCAATAATCTGGTTAATCTCTTCATCCACCAATGTTTTATCCAGTGATTCAAAAGACAAAGTAAAAGCCATTGACTTGTTACCATCTTTCTCATAAATATCAAAAAGGTTAATATCAACCAAATAAGGTCTACCTGCCTGTTTAATCACCCTCACCAGTAGATCATGTGAGACATCTTCATTAATCATCAGCGCAATATCACGCGAAACCCGAGGGTATTTATTAAGTGGCTTATACTTGGTCTTAGCCTTCTTAGCAGACATAACCAATGAAAGATTCAGTTCAGAAAGAGCACCCTTCGTAATACTAGGGTGAATTTCCCCAAGGATCCCCAAATACTTCTTATCCAAGAAGACCTGAGCACTACGATATGGATGGTAATGGTCTGTATCCAGAACATTCTCTTCATAAGAAAGTCGATTGGTATTGATCCCTAGCTCGCTTAACAGTGACTCCAACAGTCCCTTGATATAGGAGAAATCCAGTACTCTAGCCACTTGATTGTAAGACCCTCTACCCAGATGACCATCACCAATCAGTCCTAAACGCCACTCATCACTACCCTGACCATACACCTGTGAAATCTCAAAGTACAAGTTATTCACATTCTGATGGGCAAGATTATATTTCAAAGTAGGAATCAAAGACGTCGTAAGATTGTTTCTAATGTATTTTCTCTTATCCGATAAGGGGCTCATCAACGCATAAGGATCCTTCAAGGCCTGTGCATTCTCCGTATGCTCCTTAGAGACCAACGTATAGCTCACCACCTGCTGTGCACCAAAGCCCACCAAGAGTTCCTCCGCCTTACGGATAAGGTGCTGCTCAGTCGTCAGAGTCCCCTGTGTCAAAGGCATCTCAGGAAGAGTTGACTCAATGACATCATAGCCCACGACCCGAATCACTTCCTCAATCAGATCTTCCGCAATAAACAAATCCTTGCGATATGAAGGGATCGTACAAGTCACAACCCGTTCAGCCACTACCGGAGCGAAATTCAAACGCCTAAAGACGCCCACAATCTCCTCATCCTTCAAATGGGTACCCAATAGATTATTCACGTGCTCAAAGGAAACAGACACCTTTAGATGTTGTTCTCTCTCTAGACTTCCATAGACCTTAGTTTCATAGATCTCATCAGCATCGCCATATTTCTTAAGAAGATACAGGATACGCTCCAAGGCTTTACGAGGAGCCTCGGAATCCATCGGCTTGATATAGCGAGCCTGTGAATCAGACATCAGATTCAATCGTTTCGACGTATTTCTGATAGCCAGTGAATCAAAGCTAGCAATCTCGATAACCATCGCCTTCGTATCCGGCTTAATCATCGAGTTACCAAGGCCCTTGATACCAGCAATACCAATCGGCTTACCCGCCATGGAAATGATGGTATCACCCTTCTGGATGGAGTATTCTTGATTGTCCAGTGCGATTACTGAACCCTCAAAATTATCAATCACCGTAATATCATCGACCTCAAAGAAATCACGATCATAGAAGTGTGTCGGTTGACCCGTCTCCAACATGACTAAGTTAGAGATATCAACTAAGTTATTAATAGGATTCATACCCGCTGCCATGAGCGCATTCTGAATCCATTGTGGTGAAGGCTTAACACTAACCTTCCCTATCACTTTCGCAATAAACAAATGGCAATTCTCAGTCGTACTATTTACTTGGAAATTCGAAGGCAATCCACTCAGCACATCAGTCTCAACTGCTGGTTCTTTGTATTCCCGATCTAAAAGCGCAGCAACTTCCCTGCCAACCGATTGCATCGCCATAAAGTCTGCCCGATTCGGTGTCAAAGAAACGTCCAATACTTCATCGTCCAAGGCCAGATAGGCAATTGGATCCTCTCCAGCCACAGCGTCATCACCCAGAACCTCAATGCCCTCGTGGCTACCACTGTCAACTGGTAATAGTTCCTTATCGACCCCTAATTCCAAGAGTGAACAAATCATACCATTGGATTCAACGCCACGAACCTTCGCTTCTTTAATCGTAAGACCTGGAAGCTTAGCTCCCACTTTAGCGACAATGACCTTCTGCCCACTTTGGACATTGGGTGCCCCACATACGATTTGTAAGGTTTCAGTTCCAACGTTGACCTGTGTCACGCTCAAATGATCTGAATCGGGATGGGGGATAGCCTCTAAAACTTCACCAATGACTAAATCAGTCGCTTCAAGCAGAGGAAAGATTCCCTCAACCTCAAGTCCAGCATTGGTAAGGATTTCTCCTAATTCGCTTGTTTTAATATCATTGACCTCAACCATTGTGTTGAGCCATTTTTTACTTACTAGCATCTACCGTTCTCCTATTCAAATCGTTTGAATTGCTCTAAAAATCTTTGATCATTGGTATAGAAGTGACGAATATCGTCAACCCCATATTTCAACATGGCCACTCTCTCAATGCCAACCCCAAACGCAAAGCCACTGAGGCCATCAACAGGCTCATAACCCGCCATTCTCAACACCTCTGGATGGACCATGCCAGCACCAAGAATCTCAATCCAGCCCGTCTGTTTACAGACCGAGCAACCCTTACCATTACAAACATGGCAACTGACATCGACTTCCACTGAAGGTTCCGTGAACTGGAAGTAGGAAGGCCTGAAACGAATGACGCGCTCATTACCAAACATGCTCTTGGCAAGTAGTTCCAGTGTTCCCTTTAGATCGGCCAAAGTGATGTTAGTTCCAACCACTAGACCCTCCATTTGGATGAATTGGTGCGAGTGTGTCGCATCGTCATCATCTTTTCGATAGACCTTACCTGGACAGACGACCTTAATTGGCAACATTGGCGCATAGTGCTCCAGTGCCCTGGTCTGAATTGCCGTCGTATGGGTCCGCAGTAACAAGTCCATATCGATATAGAACGTATCCTGCATGTCTCTAGCAGGGTGGTCCTGAGGGATGTTAGCCCGCTCAAAATTATAGAGATCGGACTCCACTTCATTGCCCTCAACGATACTGTAGCCCATTTCTCTGAAGATATCCTCCAGCTCCCGCCAGACCATCATTAAAGGATGCCGCTGTCCGACATTGATGGGAGTCCCAGGCAGTGAGATATCAATCTTTTCACTCTTCAGGCGAAGATTCAGCTCCACTAGCT
>JAAZEC010000078.1 GCA_012512495.1 Erysipelothrix sp. | reverse complement strand
GTTGGCAAACAGAACCTGTTTGTGTACACTTCACATCTCAATGCTCAGCAGCTGGACATGATTCTGGAGCACCTTGCCTCTGGCATTGACGTAACGCTCGTCACCACGAAACACGTTGACGAATCATAGAAAAACAGAATGTCTAAAGAACTTTTCTCCAAGAAGGAAACCACCATCAAGTGGGAACGCTTCATCAGGATTGGCTATGTCATCCTTGGGATTGGGGTTCTTATGTTGGGGGCCAGCGTTTTCTTTCATATGAGGGGTAATCTTATCACTCGAGAGAACGAAGTCATCCGCCTGATATTGCCACTGCTGGAACTGTATTTAGGTTTCGTCATTTCGGACTTCGCGTACAAACAAAAATATATTAAACGACCCTTACATGATCATTTAAAAGTGGAGGTCTTTAAGAAACAACGCTACCTTCCTAAGTGTTACCTGTACTTGACGGATAACAAGCGAATCATCTATCAGAACATCGATAGTGACAAGTTTGGTATCAGCCATGGGAAGGTCATTGAGAATCCTATCATGATTCAACAGCTACAGGATATTGCTAATCAAGAATTACCATTAACAAAAAGAGAAGGGCTAACACTGACGGGTTTCCGTGCATGGTTATTAGGATAAAACATGAACGTTTACGATTTTGACAAGACCATCTATGACGGGGACTGTGCCACTGATTTTTTCTTCTTCAGTATTAAACGAAATCCCAAGCTACTCTTAGCTATCAAGAAACTACCTTTCTCCTTCCTGCGCTTCAAGATGAAGACGATCTCGCGGACCACCATGAAGGAATCCCTCTATCAATACGTGAAGCACATTGACCATCTGGAATCGGAGGTCAACGACTTCTGGCGAGAACACAATCATAAGATTAAGGGTTGGTACCAACTTCAAAAGGATGAGAGTGATCTGATCATTTCCGCTTCACCAGAGTTTCTAATTCGTCCGATCTGTGAGGAGTTAGGGGTTCACTGGATGGCCTCGAAGTTGGATACCCATAGTGGTCTCTACGATGGCAACAATTGTTATGGTGAACATAAGGTTCCACGCTATCGTGAATTCTTCACCGATGAAATGATGGACGATTTCTACAGTGATTCGCTCTCAGATACACCCTTGGCCAAATTAGCTAAGAAAGCCTATCTTGTTAAAGGGAATGAGATCAGGGAATGGCCACTGCCAGCACTGTTGGATAACGAAACGATTTACGACTAGTCTCAAGCAAATGACTCACAAAAACAGAGCAGCTTTGATAGAATGTTTCCATGAACTATCAAGTGCTGCTTTTTTATTTATATACGGATATTGACAACCCCGAAGCGTTTGTCACAGAACACACTGAGCTTTGTAAGAAGCTCAATCTTTTTGGTCGTGTCCTCATTGCGAAGGAGGGAATCAATGGGACTGTATCGGGTCTCATCAGCGATACCGATGAGTACATGGCGATCCTCCAACAACATCCTGTTCTAAAGGGTATCAGTTTCAAGGTAGATCCAGCGTCACAACATGCTTTCAAGAAGCTCCATGTTAGAGTTCGTGACTTCTTGGTGAACCTAAGTTTGGAAGATGATGTCAACCCACGAGAAATTACTGGACGATACGTGAAACCGAAGGATTTCTATCAACAGATGAAAGAGGAGGATACCGTGGTCATTGATGCTCGTAACACCTACGAGTATGATGTGGGTCACTTCAAGGGAGCCATCAGACCTGATATCGAAACCTTCAGAGAGCTCCCCCAATGGATCAAAGAAAATCAACAGCTACTCCAGGGTAAAAGGATATTAACCTATTGTACCGGGGGAATCCGCTGTGAAAAGTTCTCAGGCTGGTTAAAGCGTGAGGGTTATGAGGATGTCGGACAGCTAGAGGGTGGCATCGCGACATATGGCCAAGATGAGGAAGTTCGTGGCAAAGATTGGCTGGGACAGATGGTCGTCTTTGATGAGAGGCTCAGCGTCCCGATTAACCAACTTGAACATGTCATTGTAGGCGTGGACCATTATGATGGGACACCCCAAGAAAGAATGTTCAACTGTTCAAACCCTGACTGTAATAAACGTCTGATTGGCTCAGAAGAGAATGAGCGCCTACACATGGGTGCCTGTTCTGAAGAATGTGCCAAGCATCCACGTAATCGATATCTTAACAAGATTATTTCCTAGGGAATAATCTTTTTTATTAGCTATTATAGCGTATGAAATGTTCACGCTGTTTAAATGAAAACCCAATCTACTTCTATCAGGGCACCCGGGGTACTTACTGTCGCCGTTGTATCCATCTGGGTGGTCACCAAGTGGAGGAACTGTTAGACATCGATTCCGCACAAGAATACGCTACGCTACCCTTTGAACTCACTGAACAACAGAAACAAGCATCTACCGAAATAGCGAGGTTAGGTTTAGAGAGAGACATCCTGGTGGAGGCTGTGTGTGGGGCTGGTAAAAGTGAGCTTATGATTGAACTCATCGAGAAGGCCATGTCACAGAACCTCCATGTTGGATGGATGATTGCGAGAAGGCAGGTCGTCCTTGAACTCGCGAAACGTCTTCAAGACATCTTCAAGAACCATAAAGTGATTGCGGTTTGTGAAGGCCATACTCAGGACTTAAAGGGACACTTAGTCTTATTGACTGCCCATCAGTTGTATCGCTATCACCAGATGTTCGATGTCCTAATCCTTGATGAACCGGATGCGTTCCCTTTTAAGGGCAATGACTTATTGAATGATCTAGCTGAGGTTGCTGCTCGTAAGACCAAGATCTATCTGAGTGCTACCCCGGATAAGGAACTGTTGAATAGAAATCAGGAACACATTGTTTTGAACCGGAGACCCCATGGTCGAGATCTCATCATTCCTAAGGTTATTATCACTTTCAATATACTTCAGTACCTCCTGTTAGTGTACTATCTGGCCTTTGTCTATCGTGAGGAGAAGGTACTAATTTTTGTTCCGACCATTAAGCAAGCTAAGAGGTTAGGTCGAATCCTGAAATTACCAATAATTACTTCTCAGTCTGCGTCTAAACAGGAGATACTGGAGAGTTTCCGCGGGGATAGAACTGGTAAGTTGATTACGACAACAATCCTTGAGAGGGGAATGACCTTTGAGGAGGTGTTCGTGATTGTACTGGATTGTGATCACTATATCTTTGATGAGGCTTCGCTGATTCAAATCAGTGGTCGGGTGGGACGATCCTTTAATAAAACGAAGGGAGACTGCCTATTTTTAGCGACCAGAAGAAGTACCGCGATTCAAAACTGTTTAAAGCGACTCAGAGCGCACAACGCTGCTTAGTCTGTTTTAGCGATCTCTTGTCGATTGATTCGCTGGCTCAGCTCTTTGTCCAAAGGGATGTGCTATGTGAGCACTGTCGAACCAATCTAGTAACAAGACCACGAATTTTCGTCTTTGAGGATTTCCTCTTGTATAGCCTCTACCCTTATGAAGCGGGTTTCCAGAAACTGTTGATCCAGTATAAGGACTTGTATGATGAGGCGCTCTATCCGGTGTTCCTGTTTCCACATCTGGATAGAGTGAAAAGGTTGCTTAAGGATAGAAGTGTTGTGTGTATTCCTTCCCATCCGTCCCATGTGGAGATGAGGGGATTTAACCATGTGGAGAGGATGTTACATGATTTGAACATCACTCCTGAGCCTATTTTGAGTAAGATTTCTGAGCGACATCAGGCGAGAACTCCCGCAAAGTTCCGGAAGGAGAGACTCTTTGAAGTACAGGATAAACAACTGGGTGATTGTATCCTGATTGATGATATGTGTACGACGGGGGAGAGCCTTAGGCAGGCGGCTGAGCTTCTAAAGCCACATTGTGAGCACTTAATCTGTTTTAGTGTGGGTTACCATCCGCTGCTTGAACATCAGGTTCCTTCTAAGAGTTGGCGGAAATGAAAGAAATTTACATTTTATTTCTGAAAATCAAGCTTCATGAGATTGACCAAAAATACTTTGATGATATAATTAATTTAACAAGGAAGGGGTATAGACCATCTCATGACTGGGAAAGTGAAGAAATTTAACAAAGAGAAAGGTTACGGTTTCATTAAACTAGAAGATGACCGTGATGTCTTCTTCCATTATTCACAATTGGTGATGGAAGGATTCAAGACAATAGATGAGGGTACGGTGGTTGAGTTCGAGCTTGTTGAGAGCGAGAGAGGCTTACAGGCCCGTAATATTGTTGCTTTAACATGATAATTAAAAGAATCGATTAGCAAAATCGGTTCTTTTACGTTAAAGTATAGGCATTAGGGGTGACCAACATGAATGTAGAATCTGTCATTAACAAGCAATTAGAACCAATGAGTAGCGACGACTTTGTCAAAGAGGCCTTAGAGCTGTATGCTCACTATGAATCCGTGAATGATACCATCACGATGGAGTATATCGCAGTGAGACTCAACACGATTTACAATCAGAAAAAAGAGAGACCCAATCTCGTGGGCTTTCTTGAAGAGCGCGAGGGTGTTGATGAAATGGGGGATAAGGCTAGAATGCTGGTTCAGAAGCGGGTTGGGAAACCTGGCATGAAACAAATGATTCTGTCTTTTGTGGTTATTGTTGCCTGGTATCAGCTGATGACTTCTATCTTGAAGCTTGATCCTACCGTATCCATGATTGTGACCATCATTGCGATGATTGTCTTTAATTATCTTTATATTACTATTTCGGGTAATCGTATGGTGACCCAATCAAACAAACTTTACAAGGAAAAAGTAAATCCCAAACTCATAAGATATTTCAACTTCTACCTGGATTAAGCTAACCTGCTGGAAAGAAATCTAATTACTCGGTCCTAGGTTCATCAACAATCAGGAGATGAAGCTAACAGCTACACTCACAGGTAAGACCATTTTGATTGTGACACATGATGTGGATTTAATCGATATTGTGGAAAGAGCCATTAGCTTCAACATTGGGGTGAGTCATGGAAAGCAGTCTATCAAGAGGGTGAACTATCTTTTTTAATTCGCATGAGCGTGGTATAATGATTTGACTGGAGGAAATTATGGCCAACTTTTTAACAAACCTTTTCAATAGCGACAAAAAACTATTAAGTAAAATCGAAACACAAGCGAAACAAATAGATGCTTTAGCGGGTCAATACGAAATGATGAGTGATGAAGAACTAAGAAATAAGACTCAGGAATTTAAGAAACGATTAAGTGAAAACGAGACTCTCGACGACATTTTAGTCGAAGCTTATGCTACGGCCAGAGAAGCCTCAAAGAGGGTTATCGGAGAATATCCCTACTTGGTCCAACTGATGGGAGCCATCGTTCTACATGAAGGCGACATCGCAGAAATGAAAACTGGTGAAGGTAAAACACTCACCTCCGTCCTACCAGCCTACCTCAACGGTCTATCCGGAGATGGCGTCCACGTTATCACAGTCAACGAATACCTAGCTGAACGTGACGCGGACTGGATGGGTAAAATCCACGAATTCTTGGGACTAACTGTCGCTGTCAACAAACGCGCCATGACCCCAACAGAAAAAAGAGCTGCCTATAAAGCAGACATTTTGTATAGCACCAACTCAGAAGTAGGCTTTGACTATCTTCGCGACAACATGGTTACCATGAGCGAAAATAGGGTCCAAAGGCCTCTTAACTATGCCCTAATTGACGAAGTTGACTCCAT
>JAAZEC010000077.1 GCA_012512495.1 Erysipelothrix sp. | reverse complement strand
AGTGAAAACAGTGCGATTGCCTTCTTGGATAGGATAGCTGAGTTCATCGCAATATTGAGCGCAAAGGCGGTCTTACCCATGGAAGGACGTGCTGCGAGCAGTATCAAGTCACCCTTCTGAAGACCATAGGTAATCTTATCGAGTGCTGGGTAGGCTGTGGGTAAGCCAGTGATGGATGACTTGTTCTCACTTAAGTGGGTAATACTCTTGATGACATCATTAACGACCTGGGAACCTTCTCTAAAATCGGAAGTCTGGCGATTACGGGTAACGTTCAGTAACCCGGCTTCTGAATAGTCCAGAATATCGTCGAGTCCTTCGCCACTTTGGGCTTTCTCGATAATGAGCTGTGATTGTTCAATCAAGGCTCTTAGTTGGGCTTTATCGAGAATCATCTGGGCATAGTGTCGTGTGTTGACGGACGCCACCGCATTACGAGAGAGGGTCAATAGGTAGTCGATGCCACCGATGGCCTCTAACTGCTGGTTATCGTTGAGCTGAGTGCCTACCGTGTTCAGATCGATGATTTGATTCTGGTAGGAGCATTCTAGCATCGCCTGAAATATCTTCTGGTGTGACAAGACAAAGAAATCCTTGGCGAGTAGTGCCATCTCGGTGACGGTCGTAATCGCATTAGGATAGACTAATAAGGCTCCTAGTAGTGCCTCTTCTGCTTGTTTACTATGTGGTAGTTCTCGCATACTCATGTTATTTTTTCTCTACAAGCCGGACTGAGACAATTCCCTCAACATCTTTATACAAATCAATGACGATTCGGTTCATGCCTAGGGTATTCAGTGCTTGGTCCACTTTCATTTTCCTCTTATCCAGTTTGATCTGATGCTTTTTTTCCATTTCTTCAATGATTTGCTTGGTTGATACCGAACCAAAGACGCGACCTTCTTCCCCTGTTTTCACGGGAATGTCTAGCACGATGTCCTTGAGTTGTTTCTGAAGCGAAATCGCTTCTTCTTTGAGGCGTGCCTGTTCAGCCTTCTTAGTTTCTTTTTGTTGTTTGAGCTGGTTCATGGATTGCTTATTAACGTCCACGGCTAATCCCTTGGGGATAAGGAAGTTACGAGCATAGCCATCAGCCGCCTCAATAATTTCCCCTTTTTTACCATAGTTTTTAACATCTTGTAATAGAATGACTTTCATACTTATACCTCCATATTTTCCCTTTCAGCAATCGCCTGAGATAGTTCTTCTCGCATTGCTGAGACTGTTGTTTTTTCTTTTTGTACGGCCGCCATGGTGAAGTGACCGCCGCCACCCATGGCTTCCATGACCGCCTGGACATTGAAATTACCTTTCGAACGGGCTGAGATTCCTACGCGATCGTCACTCAATGGTGATATGACAAACGAGGCTTCAATTCCTTGAATCTTTAACAGGTTATTGGCCACGATTGAAATCATTGCCCTGGATAAGACCTGTTGCTCATAGGGAACCACGACATAGTTGCCAACACGCTCTGCTTTGCTGAGGACTTCCGTTCTTAAATCAAACTCTTGGAAGTCTTCCTTCAAGAGATTGTCCGCTTCTGTTGGGTCGGCCCCTAAGCTTCTGAGGATGGCTGCTGTTTCAAAGGTTCGAGCTCCCGTTCGGGCACTGAAGTTATTGGTGTCTATCAGAATTCCCGCAAACATAATGGTTGCTTCAATGTCTTTTAGTTCAATTTGGGTTGATTGATAGACGAAGAATTCGGTGACCATCTCTGAGGTCGATGAACTCGAAGTCTCAATATAAGCAAAGATCGGGTTGAATTCAAAGTCAGCGGTACGTCTATGGTGGTCAATAATAGCCACCTTTGAGGCGCGTTCGATAACTTTGGGGGCATTGCTTTGATTCAGGCTGTGATGGTCGACCATGATGACAAGTGTATTTGTCTGTAGCTCACGTAGGGCTTGGTCTTCATCGATCAAGTTGTGTAACAGACTGAGATCTTCCTGATAGAGTTCGATGGCTTGATTGAGCTTTTTCTCAATGCCACCGCTATAGGTCACGATGGAGACTGGTTTTTTAAGGTTTTGTACCATCCGGGAGATACCGATTGCGGCCCCGAAACAATCGAAGTCCATGACTTTGTGTCCAACGATAATGACATTGCTGGCGTTGAGTAAGAGTTCCCGCAGCGTATGTGAGAGCACTCTGACTCTTACTTTGGAGCCCTTTTCTTGTGCTTCACTGCCTCCGCCATAGTAGCGAATATCCTGACCGTATCGTTTGACGGCGACTTGGTCACCACCTCGACCTTGAGATAGTTCAAGTGTCTTGTTGGCCATTTCTTCTAGTTGTGTTAAATCGTTGGTTCCTAAGGCAAAGGCCATGGATAATGTGATCGAGAAATCGTATTTGTTTGAGTTCCTGCGGATTTGACCTAGGATACTGAAGCCTTCGCTGAGGAGTCTATTATAGATCTTTTCAGTAAGGACTAACAGGAAACGGTCACTTCGGATACGGCGCAGATAGATGCCGTGCTCTTTGGCCCAGTTAACGACTGGTTGTGTTAGTTGCAGGTCTATGGTCGCGATCTTTTGTTCATCCTCGTAGGCTGTTTCTTCTTCGTAGTTGTCAAAGTGAACTAGACCTAGGACGATCCGGTTATCGTGATAGGCAGTGGAGGCGTCTCTGAATTCTGTGATGTCCTTGAAGAACAACATCTGCCCTTCTTTGGAACGCTTGACCTGATAATACTTGCTTTCGAGGGTTACATAGACAACGTCTTCCTGATTTCGTAGTAAGGGATGGAGGTCTTTGATCCAGGTGGTTAGTTTCTCTCCCACAAACTCTAGTTGCTGGTCACTGAAGATATCATTGAGCCATGTGATTTCAAAGGATTCATTGAAGGCGACCAGTCCGATTCCACCGTAGAGGAAACCTTCGGAGGCTTCTTTGCCTAGGACTCTTTGTATGGATAGGGTTCGACCCTTGAGCTGTTGATAGAAGAGTAGGAACACCCCGAATAATAGAAAACCGTTGGTCACGAGTAGTACAACGAGTAAAAAGACTAAAAGTGGTCTGAAGTACACGTAGCCAAGGATGATGAGTGATAATTCAATTAAAAAGAAGATGAGAATTGTTCTTTGGAATTGTTCTAATTGTTTAAACATATGTCACCCTCTCAAACCCGTTTATATCCACTATTTTATCACGTAAGCAGGTGGATTGAAACCTTAACGAGATTGGTAAACCATCGCGGCCGTGATAAGAAAACCCAGATAAATGAGGGCAACAATGGCTAACAGGAGATATTCGATGGATGAGAACAGATAATACAACAGGAAGAAGACCAGCATGATAATAAAGATTGAAAGTTTTTCCCTGACCGATTGTGGATATTGCCACCAGTGTACACGTATAATCGGTTTCATTCTTAGATAAGCGAAAAGAATGAGGGCTATCATGTAGATGACGACCGCTTCAAGATAGGCACCACCGAGGATGATCACATAGTAGACAACGAGGGCGCTATCGAGTGTCAAAAAGGGCAGAATATTGATGAGAGAAACAAGCTCGCTTTGTAGATCGAGGCCAAAGAAGGAACCGAAGACGAAAATGGTCAAGATATTGATGAATAATAACAAGAAAGTGCTACCGATGATTAGCTGGTAGTTACACTTCCTCTTTTGGTAGGCTTGTCCGAAGAACACGCCAACAATGCCGTACATGGCGATGAAGATCAGTTGTGGCAAAGAGGATAACATAAAGATGGTAAAGATAGAGGCCACGTACATCGTAATGGACCAGCTGAGTGAGTTTCGTGAACTGTAGACAATAAAAACCAAGGGATAGACAAAAGGGGCAAAGTTAGTGAATACTTGCCCTAAGAGGTTGTTGACAACTTGTAGTACTCCGAGGAGTGCGATTAGCGCGGCGGCTAGCGTAATGTTGGAGGTATTGTTTCTCATGGAATCCTATCTAAAAAAAACCGCATTTGCGGCTTTGTTTATACTTTGACGTAAGGAATTAGAGCCATTTCGCGTGCGCGCTTAATTGCGACCGCTAGTGGTCTTTGGTACTTAGCTTTTGTTCCTGTAACACGACGTGGAATGATTTTTCCATTCGCAGAAATAAAGCGATTCAACAATTCCGTATCTTTGTAGTCAATGTACTTAATGTTGTTTTTGGTAAAATAACATACTTTTCTTCTAGTATTACGTTGTTTTCTAAATGACATCAGTGAGTTTCCTTTCTAATTTTAGAATGGTAGGTCATCACTTGCGATATCTAAAATAGGTTCTTCATCAAAATCATCGGACGGTGCTTGTGTTTGATCATATTCCTGTGAAGGAGCTTGATCATAATAGCCAGTTTGTTGTGAACTTTGACGTTGGGAGCGTGATTCTAGGAATTCCACTCTGTCCGTCACCACTTCAGTCACATAAACACGGCGACCTTCATTGTTTTCATAATTTCTTGTTTGAATTCTACCTTCGACACCAATCAGTGAGCCTTTACCTAAGTATTGTCCCATTAAATCAGCAGTTTGATTCCATGCGACACAGTTTATAAAGTCTGCTTCCGGTTGACCTGGTTGAGCTTTACCAACACGATTAATCGCTATCGTAAAGTTTAAGACAGATGCTCCGTTGGGTGTTTTTCTGATTTCCAAATCCTTGGTCAAACGACCAATTAGAATAACTTTGTTCATTTTTCTCTCCTAGTCTAGAGATACAATCATATGACGTATCATGTCACGATTAATGAGAGCCAAACGTTTGAATTCGTCAATAGCTTTTGAATCTGATGCTGTTAATGTTACTACGACATAATAACCTTTTTTCATATGGTTAATTTCGTAAGCAAAATCTCGTAAACCCCACTCGTCAACTTTATCAATGGTTGCGCCATTGTCAGTCAACACAGCGTGCATCTTCGTGATGAGTTCTTGCTTTGCAGCATCATCAAGATTAGCGTTTACGATGTACATTAGTTCATATTTCTTCATGTGTACACCTCCTTCTGGTCTAGCGGCTCTTTCGAGCAAGGAATGAATAGTGATAATTCACTCGCCTTAAAAGTTTACCACAACGAATCACGTTTGTCTAACATCTTTTCTCTCTTCTTCTTACAGTATACAGCATAAAAAGATGTTCCTATTAAAATCAGAGTATTTGACAGTTTAATTCGTTAGATAGTTCTTGTAAGCCCTAGGTATTATTATCAAAGGTAACAACAAATAACAGGCAGCGAGAAGCGATAAGTAAACAATTAAGAATGTCACCAGCAATTCTCGAAAACTGAGTGCGAACATCAAATACAACGAGACGAATAAAGTCGAGGTGAAACGGGGAATATCATAGATCAATAACTTTAACGGCTTCCCCAACTTAGATTCATTGTCTATTTCATTTAAAGCTCCATCATGTTTATATTTCAAAAGGTAAGTCCTT
>JAAZEC010000076.1 GCA_012512495.1 Erysipelothrix sp. | reverse complement strand
TCATTAAGGAACCCTCTTGGCTCTCTAAGCAAGTCAAATGGCTACTACCCGTCTCAATCGTGCTCTTGGTCTTTGTGACGACGGGCTTTAACTTGGATGGCCTGATGCGCCTGTCGGGCTGGTTACTCATCGCTGCTGGTGCTTCCGCTCTAGGTGCCCTGATCTGTTTAGCACACCCTATCACTATTCTGGTTAGCTTCCTCGCTGCTCCGATCAGTACCCTGTCCCCTGTTCTAGCTGTGGGTTGGTTTGCTGGTTTGTCAGAAGCCTATTTCAGGAAAGCGACCGTCGCTGATTTCAATAACATCAATGACGACAGTAAATCCATTAGAAAAGCCCTCAAGAATAATATCCTAAGGACTTTGTTAATCATGTTAATGACGTCACTGTTCTCTTCCATCGTAACGATTCTGTTCTCGTTTGATGTCGTGCGTCAATTCATTATTCAGTTATTTGCTTAGACGGAAAATATTCATAACATCCGCTTTGTTCAGCTTCTTAAAGTTACCCACGGTATGACCTCGATCCACAAAGGAGTTATCCGCCATTTCTTCGAAGCGATCATCCAGAATACCAGCCTCCGTTAAGGTAGTAGGTAAAAGGAGGTCTTGTAGAAACTGTTCATACGCATCAATACCCGCTAAAACTGTTTCCTCTTGTCTATCGAATGCTAAATCAATTTTAAAGACCCTTCGCGCAAACTGTTCAAAGCGTGCAGGGTTTTCTTTATACACATAGCGCATCCAATGAGGCATGATGATGGCCAGTCCTGCCCCATGAGCAATGTCGTAATAGTTGGACAGCTCATGTTCAATCCGGTGGGAGGCCCAATCTTCTTCTCGACCAGAACCCAGTAGTCCATTGTGCGCTACCAGTGAGGCGAAGGCAATTTCGCTACGTGCATTCAAATCTTGTGGATTCATCATGACTAGTGGGCCATTGATTAATAGCGTCTGAAACGATGCCTCGAGTAGACGATCCGTGAAATCGACGTGGGTTGTGTGCGTAAAATAGCGTTCAATCAGATGCGAGAGGATATCACTGATACCACAAGCAGTCTGATAGGCGGGTAAAGTTGTGTGATAGGAAGGATCCACAATTGCGAATTTTGGTAAGATCTGCTTCGAATTGATGGAGCGCTTATGTTGGACTTCGGTATTGGTGATAACGCTGCTAGGGGATGTTTCAGAGCCCGTTGCTGGTAGCGTCGAGACGACACCGATTGGCAATGCCTTTTGAACATCACCGCGTTTCATGAAATAGGACCAGTAGTCCTTTTCAACATAGACACCCGCAGCGATGGCCTTCGCGGAGTCCATGACCGAACCGCCACCGACGGCTAGCACTACTTCGATCTGTTCTGACTTACAGAGCTCGATGCCTTCTTGGACCAGGCTGAAGATAGGGTTTGCTTGTACGCCACCTAGTTCAACCACTTCCAAGCCTGCTTCTGTTAATGACTTGATGACCACATCATATAGGCCGCTCTTCTTAATGGAAGCTTTCCCATAGTGTAACAAGACTTTCTTGCCAAGGTTTTTAGTCAGTTCGCCTACTTGGTTGACGCTGTCAATCCCAAAGACCAACTCGGTAGGGTGACTAAACGTGAAGCTTAACATTACTTGCTCCAGAGGTCTTGTGGATAGAGTCCTTGGTCCTTGAACTCTTGGAATTTCTTAACGATGCTTTCTTTGTCTTCCTGATAGGTGACACCAAACCACTGGTCACTTGAGGAGTAGACTTTTACTCTGATATCATTTTTATCTACCATTTGTCCAATGGCGGTAGGTATCACGTATTCACACTTCATTGGGTCAACACTCAGGTTCTTATCAAGGAAGTCCTTGAATAGTGGTTCTAATTGGTCGAAGATATGGTGTGAGAAGCCCCAATAGTTCATGGAGACGACGCTATCGCCATCAATCTTTTCCCAGATGCCTTGATTCTCGTAAACAACCAATTCATGTTTCTTGGCAATCTTTTGATACTCGACAATTTTATCAAGGTAACCGTCTTCTGTTTTCTCACAGACGGCGCGGGTCACGTGACCATGATCTGTTAAGGTATTGCGTAGGATGTAACCGACCATCGCATAGTGGCTTTCACCTACTAGTGAGGTTAGGAATTGGTGCATTAATACGAAGGATGATTTACCGTAGTAATCGTCCGCATTGATGACCATGAAGGGATCTTCCCCCAAGATCTTTTGTGTTGGTCTTAAAGCATGTACAGTTCCCCAGGGCTTTTCACGTCCTTCAGGAACTTCGTAGCCTAATGGCAAGTCAGCTAGCTCCTGGTAGGCATAATGTACTTCGATAAAAGGTCGGATTCTCTTGACGAGTGTTTGTTCAAACGCCTCTTCATGTTCTTTCTTAATAATTAAGATCAGTTTCTTGAATCCTGCCTGGATAGCATCATAAATGGAGAAATCAATGATACTTTCGCCATTGTTGCCGACGGTATCTATTTGTTTTAGGCCACCATAGCGGCTTCCCATTCCTGCTGCTAGTATGACTAATGTAGGTGTTGACATAATCAAACCCCTTTCTGTATAACGTTCCCATCTATTATAACGTGTAAGCGCACATAAAAAAAGGTTTATTGCTAAACCTTATGTATTCCTTCGTACCAACTCTTCAGCGCATCCACTTCCTGAGTCGTTAAGCGATGGCCTTCTTGATGTGAAAAGACCGTTACATTCGCATCCCCTTCATCGAACTGTTGGACCATCTTCATGGTGTCCGCTGGATTGATCATTTGATCATTTTCTCCCAGTGAGACATAGACATTGAGTCCTTTCACTTCTTGAAATGGTAGAGCCAGATAGGGAGCCCCATGTAACAAACCGACCCCATCAAACAGCTTACTCGAAGTTTGTAACATTCCGATGATGATGTTGGCACCATTAGAATAGCCAATAGCCACTTTCTTGCGATGAGTAATATTTTCTTTCTCAATAACTGCCTGTAGAAACTCTGCTAGTTCAAGCGAGCGAGTCTTTAAGTCAGCGAGATCGACTCCTCTTTCGTTTCGATCAAAGTAGCGACGCGCCCCATTCACGAATACATTCCCATTGATAGAAATGAGAGAAGAGTCGGTGTCTAGATGCTTGGCGATGGGAATTAAGTCCATATTATCAGCACCCGTTCCATGGAATAAGAAGATAACTGGTTGGTCATTTTGCTTAATATCAATAATCGCTTCATACTTATCTAAGACATGTGTCATACTGTACCTCTTTCTATACCTAATTTTAACAACATTCAAGAGTCCTCTCAAAGAATGTGCATAGAAAAAAGAATTGCTAGTTTGTAAGCAATTCTTCTGTTTTTCTATTAATATCCATCACGATATCAAAGATATCTGCTGGTGTATCGGCGAAGTAGTCCGGATTAGCCTCAGTCAGTTCCTCAACACTCCTGAATCCCCAGGTGACAGCAATCACTGGGATGTTGGCATTGCGAGCAGTTTGGACATCCACCTGTGAATCACCCACAAGAATGACTTGTGAGCTCGAGAGCATCATCTCTTGAATGATAAGCTTCGTGGTCGTTGGATCAGGTTTACGGGGATGATCCTCGTGATCACCGACGACATCCACAAAGGGAATATCGGGGAAGATCTTCTTGATTAACTCGACTGTATACTCTTGACGTTTATTGGAAATAACACCCATCAGGTAACCCTTGCCATTAAGTTCTTTTAGGAGAGCATGGATGCCATCATAGGGAGCTGTTTTGTTTTGATAACTGACAGCGTAAGCATCAAGGAAAGCTTTCAGAATTGTTTCAATTTCTTCTTCGCTTGCTTCGGGATTAATAACACCCTTCACCAGATTCCTCATACCATTGCCGATAACCGCCTTAACTTGCTCGGTGGTCTTTTCGGGATAGCCAAACACTGTAATGGTGGTATTCAAAGCGTCAGTCAAATCTTCGATAGTATTAAGTAGTGTACCATCTAAATCAAAAATCACACCCTTGATTCGTCCCTTCTCAAAGAGAGAGCGTTCAGTCGCGAGAACGTCTTGTTGATTTTTTTTTACTTCTTCAGTCTTTTCGACGTGCTTGTTTTTGGCACTGAAGCCTCTAATGAGCTGGAAGATGCCATAGACCAGTACGATCGCGGCGACGCCCATCACAAGATACCCTACTAAGGGGAACCAGAGGACCATCTTTCCTAGGCCAAAACCTTCAATATCAACTAGCAACTGTGTGGCATTTACCCAGAGGTAACCTACAACGGCCAAGACGATGGCTGTTAAGATGCCAAAGACACCAGATTTTAATGTGTTATTAATGCGTTGTTTCTTTGTCATAAATACTTCCTGTTCCTTTGTTTTCAATTAATACCATCATTTTAACACAGATTACACTGCGTGTCTTGAGTTGATAAAAAGAGCTGCATTTCTGCAGCTCTTAGTTTCTAACTTAATTACTTGTCTTTACTTTTCTTCCCAGCCTAGTGAACGTTCAACGGCTTTATGCCAACCATGCATTAGCTTAGCACGTTTTTCTTGACCGATTGTCGAGAAGAATTCTTTATCCATTTCAAAAGTCTTCTTAAGGCTTTCGCGGCTTTCAAAGAAACCAGTAGCTAAACCAGCTAACATTGCAGCACCAAGAGCAGTAGTTTCAGTATTTAATGGACGACGAACGTCAGTTCCTAATACGTCTGCTTGGAATTGCATTAAGAAGTTGTTTTGGCTTGCTCCACCATCAACTTGA
>JAAZEC010000006.1 GCA_012512495.1 Erysipelothrix sp. | reverse complement strand
GGAGCCGGTAAATCCGAAGGCTCCATGGACGCTGCCAACATCTTAAAACCAATGTTAGCACGCGGTGAGCTCCACTGTATCGGTGCCACCACCTTCAACGAATACCGCCAGTACATCGAAAAGGATAAGGCACTCGAGCGACGCTTCCAAAGAATCCAAGTAGAAGAGCCAACTATCGAAGATACCATCTCCATCCTACGTGGTCTCAAAGATCGCTACGAGTCCTACCATGGTGTCCAAATCAAAGATAACGCTATCGTCGCGGCAGCCCAGCTGTCCCACCGCTACATCACCGATCGCTTCCTACCCGATAAGGCCATCGACTTGATCGATGAGGCCTGTGCCACCGTCCGTGTCGAAATGGACTCCATGCCCACTGAGATGGACGAGATGCATCGTAAGATCAGGCAACTAGAGATTGAAGAAGTCTCCCTAAATAAAGAGGAAGACGAAAGGTCCCTGGATCGACTAGACGAAATCAAGGAAGAGCTCGCTAATCTGCGCGAAGAGTACAACGTCATCTCCCATCAATGGGAAGTGGAAAAAGAAGCTTTGGATCAATCCAAGGCCAACAAGGAAGCTTTAGAGAAAGCTAGGCTACAGCTCGAACAGGCACAAAACGATGCCCGTTACGAAGAGGCAGCCCGCCTAAAATATGAAACTATCCCCAATCTCGAAAAGGCTATCGCCAGTGCTCAAAACACTGAGCAGGAAAAGCTTCTTTTAGAAGTGGTCGATGAAGAACTCATCGCTACCATCGTTTCCCGCTGGACCAAGATCGACATCAGTAAGCTAAGCGGTTCTGAAAAGGACAAGCTCCTCAATCTCGAGAGCTACCTAGCGAGCCAAGTCAAAGGTCAAGACCAAGCATTGAAGGTCGTTACGGAAGCTATCCTGCGCTCAAAGGCACAGATACAGGATGAGAAGCGTCCTTCTGGTTCCTTCATGTTCCTGGGGCCAACGGGAGTCGGTAAGACGGAGGTCGCTAAGGCCTTGGCCTATCAGCTGTTCGATGATGAATCAAAAATCATCCGTATCGACATGTCGGAGTACATGGAGAAGCATAGTGTTTCACGGTTGATAGGAGCTCCTCCGGGCTACATAGGCTATGATGAAGGTGGACAGCTTTCCGAACAGGTAAGGCGTCACCCATATTCGATCGTACTACTGGATGAAATAGAAAAAGCCCATCCCGATGTCATGAATATCCTGTTACAGATTCTTGACGAAGGAAGGCTCACGGATAACAAGGGAGTGGTGGTCGATTTCAAGAATACGCTCATTATCATGACTTCTAATTTAGGTTCCGAGTTCGCATTCGAAAGCGATGAGAAGAAGAGAAGTCAGTTGTATGAGGATACCATCACTCAGTATTTCAAACCCGAGTTTATCAACCGGATTGATGAAATCATTGTCTTCAATGCTTTGACACAAACAGCTATGGGACAAATCGCTGACAAGTTCATGAATGAATTGAATACGCGATTGAGCCAACAGAATCTAACCATCGAGTTGAGCGAAGAAGCTAAGAACAGGGTGTTGTTATATGGAACGGATGCGCAATATGGTGCACGTCCTATGAAGCGTCACATCCAAAAAGAAATAGAGACTCTCTTAGCGCGAATGATAATCGCTCAGGAAGTCTCTGATGGTGATCAATTAATAGTGGGTGTTGAAAACAATGCCTACACAATTTCTAAGAAACAGGTCATGTTGTCGTAGGGCTAAGCCTTCAAGGAGTGTTTATAACGTTGGTGAACCAGGCGTAAGACATTGACTCTCACGACCGCTAAGATTATTAAGAAGCCGTAGGTCAGAAAAGCCTGTGGGTCACTGAGCGGTAAGGTAATGACCTTTCCTATTTCAATCAGGCCAAGGAGTACCACAAAGAGCACCTTGTAGATTTCTAAAGAACGCTTTTGTTTCAATACTTCTGGCAAATCCAATAAAGCAAGATCCTTGTCATGTACTTTGAAAGGGATCTTGTTTTTAAAATAGAAACGTTCAAAGTAGAACGCTATCCCAAAGTAAACGACGACCGCGGCCACGAAGGCTACGATGGATGGAAGTAACAGTTGTAACACCGTGAAAATTAAAACCCCAATGACAAACGACATCTGGTAGGCCTTCACCCATTTGATATCCCCTTGATTAATCTGGTAGCCCTTCTTGCTTTTGGCATCCCAGAACAACAGGCGCCTCTTGGAGTCCTTAATGATATTCATACTTAAATCGATAACTTGATCTTGACTAATTTGACTCATAATTTCCCTCTTTCTTCACTATTATACATGACTTTTTTCTGATAGACTAGTCTTATGGAGATTATCATCAAGAAAGAGAAACGCAGCTCATTTCGCTTAAGTGTTCGCTATCCACACATTGTGGCCCAAGTACCCGTATTCGCCACTGCCGGCTCTATCCGGTCTTTTATTGCCTCAAATCAACAGTGGATCGAGCTCCAAGACAAGGTCCATCAGATCCTGTATCCTAATTTTCTAACAGACGACAAACTTTTGTGGTACGGAGAGTGGCTACCCATCATTCGCCATGAAGGAAAGAATACCTTGGTTATTAGTGATGCGGTATATGTGGGAGTACATCCCCAAGCGAGTAATTCAGTGTATCAGAAAAAGTTTACACAACTTCAAAAGGCTTCACTATTGGCGATAATCAAAGAGAGTGCCCAGAAGATTCCAATGTCGTATAATAAAATCACGATTAAGAAACTGACGGCGAGTCATGGTCGGTGTTCCAGTCAGAGAGACCTCAGTTTTTCCAACCG
>JAAZEC010000075.1 GCA_012512495.1 Erysipelothrix sp. | reverse complement strand
GGTGTGAAACGCATCAGCAACGATCCTTATGATGTTGACTTCATTGCGGTCGAAGCTTCAAAAGTTGCGAACCATGTCAAGAACTTCCCTGTTGAATGGATCTTGGATGACTATGCTGGTGTGAGCGAAGAAGCTCATGCTTACATTAATCCATTGCTCGTAGGTACACCTCAAATCCGTTATGATGAGAAGGGTTTACCACTTTACACACATCCGTTCTATTTGAATAAATAACTTAAACAAAAGCGTTCATTCGCTTTTGTTTCTCTGGAGAAATACCCAAGAGGCTGAAGGGGTCGGTCTCGAAAACCGATAGGAGTGAAAGCTCGCGAGGGTTCAAATCCCTCTTTCTCCGCCACTATTCAAATGAGCTATAGCCTGCTAATGAGCAGGCTTTTTTTAACCAATGGTTTATAATAGTAGCGAAGGAGCAGGATTTATGAGCAAAAAACAGGTATATCTGAAAGATGTCAACGAACTTGAAGACTTAAACCGGTTCAAAGTGTTATTAATCTTCGATGGCTCCTTTCCACTTACACTTCCCTTCGATTTTATTCAGTTTTATGATTTCGAGAATCAACCGCTTCAAAAAGGTCGTCAGATGTTTCTAGATAATAGCTGCGAGGTCATTGTCGCGGTCGGTGGCGGGACGGCCATCGATCTTGCCAAGGATATCAAGAAGGAAGTGGGACTTGATACACTCTTGGTCGCGGTACCTACCACAGCCGGATCCGGTAGTGAATCGACTCGCTTTACCGATCTTTCAGATGATGAAGAGTTACTACCCGATTACGTGGTGTTACAACCTTCCTTTCTGAAGAGCTTGCCCCTATCCATCAAACAGGATAGTTGGCTGACTGCTTTTAGCCAAGCCATTGCTTCGCTGTTGTCTAACCATCGAAACACAGAGAGTGAACAGCTCGCTAAAGCGTCGATAAGTAGTCTTGTAAAGATTAGGAATCGCTATTTCAAGAATAGCGAATCATCCTATGGGGAAATGTTATTAGCGGCCAATCAAGCGGGTCGAGCTATTAATATCACCGGCTTGCCACAAATTCATGAGCTCCCGGTTCGCTATGGTCATGCCAGTATGTTGTGTTTAATTGAAACCATGAAACAAGTTGAACAGCTCGATGAGCTAGTTAATATTTTGGGGTTTGAACAGAATGAATCAGTCATAGACTTTCTGGAAGGTCTCCTGGAAGAGTTTGGTTTAATTAAACCGGTATTAGGTTATAATGTATGAGCACTTTGAGATAGAAATTAGAGGTAACTATGGAATTTACACAAAAGAATATCAAACAATTATCACAAGAGGTCGCCACGAAGGCTTCCTTAAATCCGAAACATGTTCAAGCATCGCTTGAACTGCTAGATGAAGGAAACACGATTCCTTTCATTGCGCGCTATCGTAAGGAACAAACAGGCTCAATGAGTGACGAATCACTAAGAGAGATTGAACTCTCTTATCAATCCCTGTTAGATTTAGAGGCCAGGAAACAGACCGTCTTTAATACGCTGAATGATTTAGAGATAGAAGATGAAGCTATCTTCTTGTCCGTACTTAAAGCTGGAACTTTGAAAGAGGTCGAAGACCTTTATCGTCCATACAAGCCTAAGAAGAGAACCCGTGCAAGTATGGCTAAGGAAAGAGGCTTACAACCATTGGCAGATCTTATCCTGGCGAGAGGTAGCGATTCTGAAGTCGAAAGTCTTGCCAAACAACTACTAACGATCGAACTGAAGGAGGGTGTCAAGCCCTTAGCGGACATCGAAGAAGCCTATCAGGGAGCCAGTGATATTCTGGCTGAAAGCGCGAGTGATGATCCAAAGCTTCGTGATATTCTCAGGAAAGAATATCTGAATCACGGTCTCATCAAAAGCACGAGTAAAGTTAAGGAAGACACGGTTTATAGACTCTATTACAATTACCAGGAACCACTGAATAAGATTGCCTCACACCGCTATCT
>JAAZEC010000074.1 GCA_012512495.1 Erysipelothrix sp. | reverse complement strand
AGCGAATACCTCGACTATGATGAAGTCATTACCCTTTATGATCAAACCCTTGAATGGTTAGCCGATGTCTATGTTAATGCGCTAAACATCATTCACTACATGCACGATAAATACGCTTATGAGTCCTCACAAATGGCACTCCACGATCGTGAAGTCAGAAGACTCTTCGCTACAGGTATCGCCGGACTATCAGTCGTTGCCGACTCACTCTCCGCTATCAAGTATGCGAAGGTTAAACCTATTCGTGACGAAAGAGGAATCGCCATTGACTTCGAAGTCGAAGGAGAATTCCCACACTTCGGAAACAATGATGACCGTGTTGACGATCTCGCTTCCAACCTTGTCAAGCAATTCATGAACAAGATCCGTAAGCAACACACCTACCGTGAAGGCGTCCACTCCATGTCAATCCTTACTATTACTTCAAACGTAGTCTATGGTAAGAAGACAGGGGCAACACCTGATGGTAGAAAACTGGGTGAACCATTCGCTCCAGGAGCTAACCCAATGCACGGACGTGATAAGAGCGGAGCCCTTGCTTCACTTGAATCCGTTGCCAAACTTCCATATGAACACAGCCGTGATGGTATCTCGAATACCTTCTCAGTTGTACCTGGATCACTCGGAAAAGACTAACAAAGGAGAATAACGATGAGCACAAGAGTAAAGAACTTAGTAAACATGATTGATGGTTACGTTGAAAATGGAGGGCACCACCTAAATGTGAATGTCTTCAATCGCGAAACACTAATGGATGCCCAAGCGCACCCAGAGTTGTACCCTCAACTTACCGTTCGTGTTTCCGGCTATGCGGTTAACTTCAACAAGTTATCCAAGGAACAACAAGACGAAGTTATCTCACGTACAATGCACGACAGAATGTAATCTAAATGGCCATCTGAGCTTTGCTCAGACGGCCATTTTTTTTAGCGAAGCTAAAGAATTAATGGAGCTTAAACTGTCATAAGGAGGGGAACCGATGAAAGACACGCTACGAGAGAACTTTAAGAACCTGAGGAATAAGGTTGGGATTAGCCAAAGCCAGTTAGCTGTTTTGTTTGAATCTGGATCAAAGCCTTATTAGTAAGTTTGAAAAAGGTGAACGATCTTTGGAAGTGAGTGCTTTAGAGAGAGCTTGTGCGCTCTTTGGTTGTACATTGTTGGACCTGGAAAACAATAATTTAGACCGTTGCCTCAAAATTTCATTTAGGAAACGTGATCTGACGAGTACTACTTTAAATCAGATGGCCATCATCAATCGTATTGCGCTGAATCTTATCGAAATCAACGAAATGGAGACTGAGCTAAGTGAGAGACCGAATTGAACTTCAGCGGTTGGCATCTAACCTGCGCGAATCGTTAGGGGCAGACTTACAAGCTCCTATCGATGTCCTATCATTAGCCACGGCGAACCCCAATATTACTGTCGTTTTCTATCCGTTTGAGAACCAGGTGAGTGGCTTATGTATCAAAAAAGCTAACTTAATAGCTATCAACTCTAGAACGACGAAAGGGCGACAGAATTTTTCGCTTGCGCACGAACTCTATCATTACTATATCGCTGATTCTGTGCCGGATTTGTCTACGAGTCCAGTGGAGAAGGAAGCCGATCTGTTCGCGACCCATTTATTAATCCCAGATCAGACCCTTAATAAGCTGGTCAACACTATGACTGATCATAAGAGTAAGCCATTGACGCTTCGTAACATCATTGAACTTGAACAGTATTTCAAGGTGAGCAGGCAAGCCCTATTGTCTAGGATGATTATGGATTACTATTTGAGTAACGAAGAGGCTGAACCCTTTAGGACGGATATCATCGCGAACGCAAAGCTACTTGGATTCGATGACTCGTTGTACAAAATTGAACCTGTGGCTAAAACCTTAGGAGCCTACATCCCTAAGGCACACAGTTTAAAAAAACAAGGAATGATATCACAAGGGAAGTATGAAGAGTATTTACTGGATGCTTTCAGAGAAGACTTGGTTGATATAAAAACCGTATAAGTTCTTACACTTATACGGTTGTTTTATATATCTCTTCAACTAGGGAGGCGGTGTTCATCGTGATCTCTGGACTCATGATCGGAGATTCGGTAAGTCCCTCATGGATACAGTCGTAGACATGGTTGATTTCATAGACCATCTCGGGGATATTAGGGAACTTCATAACATCGTGGTCCTCGTTATCGTGGTAATCAACGCGTAGTTTGCGGGATTTCCAGAAGTCATTGATCGAAATGCTCGCCTGTTCGAAGTAGAAGTTGGCAACATTCTCGGTATGGACCCTTGTCGATAGGTGGGTACTCACCAGTAAATCCTTATTGAAGTTGAACTGGATGGACACATCATCGATCTCACCACTTTGACCAAGGTGAGTCATGGCCTGATATTCATAGGATGGATTATCCAGCAGTACTAACAGGGTTTCAATGATGTAAGAACCAGAGCCAAAGAGGGCACCTCCTTGGTGTTTCTGATACATCCAGTGATCATCCGGGAAACGATTCGCATAAGAAGCACTGATTTGAATCTGTTTTAGTTCCCCATATTTTTTGGATTCAATAGCCTCCTTAACAAAGTTGGTCGTAGGCAAGAAAGCAGCCTTCTGGGCCTCCATGAGAAAGACTCCTTGTTCTTTCGCGAAGGCGAAGGCTTGTTGTGCGTGTTCCCTAGTTAAGACCATCGGCTTCTCACACAAAACATGTTTCTTGTGGGACAAGGCCTTCATGATCTGTTCAAAGTGTTGGTCATTGATGTTAGCGATGTAGACAACATCTACCTCTGGATCGGTGTAGACTTCCTCGTAGCTGCCATAAGCATTAGGTATGTCTAGCTTCTTGGCTAGCTTTTCGGAACGTTTAAGGGTAGAAGACCCAATTGCGTGGACAAGTGAATGTTTGGTTTCGTTAAGTGCACTCACAAACCTTGGCACAATGGAGGATGCCGAAATTATTCCGTAACGTAGTTTTTTCATTGCTTGGGACGCTTTAATTCGCTTTGGTAATCTGGATGGACGACTTGATCGTCGGCCTCTGTTTCGGACTTTTCGACTAGGTTCATCTGGAACTCATCGCCCTCAATCAGTAAGTCTTCATGGGTAGCGGTGCTATCCTTGGTTTCTTTGATCGTTTCAGTAGGTGTTTCTACTGTTTTCTTCACGCCAAAGTCGCCTTCCTTTTGGTATTTAGGATCGACAGGCTTCGCTAATTCACCCACATCGGACTTTTCGACCAGGTTCATCTGGAATTCGTCACCCTCAATCAGTAGGTCTTCGTGGTTGGCAGTACTCTCTTCATGTTCAACAAGATCGTCGTTTAATTTTTTATCAGTCATAATAAGCCTCCTATTCAGTCTTATCTTAACAATAAACGCGTAGTGAAACAATCTCGAAGATTCTTTATCAGACACATTGTGGTAAAATAGAACATATGAAAACACTACTGACTGACCGCCATCCATTTTCTAAACTCATGATTCTAACACTCACTTCCTGCCTAGCCAGTGCTTTTTATGTTTTCAACCGCTTCTCCCAGTACGATCTGTTGGTATTTGTGGCGATGAGCTTGGCCTTGTTATGTGTGCTATGGGCGGCTATGGACGTTCTCGACTATCTGATAGTTCGCTGGTTTGGGATTCGAATTAACTTGTTACTGTTAATGGTAGCCAGTGTACTCTTTTACTACTTTCTACTAAGATACAAGACCTACAATGCCCCAAGGGAAGGGATGTTGGCTGTGGTCGCGATCATGAGTTCCTCAACCTATTTCTTTTGTCTCTTAATCGACCATTACCGAAAGAAGCATTTACTACCGATTCTTTTGTTAGTGATTATCCAGCTCTGTTTCTTCACCTTTGAGTTTGGTGGAGGCTTCGGTAAACATTTAGCTTATGAAAAGATTGTCTCAAGTAATGTAAGTTCTATTGCGTTAGAAGTAAGTGAAAGTAGTGATTATAATATCATCGATTTCAGCGACAAGTTGATTGATCTCTCTGAACTTATCGACGACGATGTTGCTCTGAAAGAACAGGTGCTAGGATACACCTATGATGAGGTCCCCATCGCTGGACGACTCTACCTGCCAGTGAGTGATGAACCCGTTCCCTTGGTCGTGATCATCCATGGTAACCATATGTTACCAACGGCCTCCTATCTTGGCTACAACTATCTCGGAGAGTATTTAGGTTCTAGAGGTATCGCTCTGGTTAGTCTCGACCAACGAGCGCTCAATGGTTATTTGAGTAATGACCTGACTGATGATAATCCCCTGCGTGCCATCATGTTGTTGGAAGGGATAAAGTATTTACAGGAAAACTATGCGGGGTCGATTAGCTTCGAAGATATCACCCTAGCAGGGCATTCCCGAGGCGGGGAAGCCATCGTCATCGCCAGTAGCTTCAACACCATGGAAACCTATCAATCCTATCCATTGAACTATCAATTCGACATTGAAAACCTGTTAGCCATCGCTCCAACCTACAACCAATACAGCCTCAGCCGCTATCCAACCGATGTGAACTACGTGGTACTCCATGGCGCTCATGATCAGGATGTTCGTACCTTCCGTGGTGAACAGACCTTCCGACGCATCAACGTCAGCGGTGAGAGCTTCAAGTCCTCACTCTATATCGCTAATGCCAACCACGGCCAGTTCAATAGTCAGTGGGGCCAATATGACACTCGGCTACCCAATGCATTCAACACGAACACTAACAATCTACTCAGTGCCTCTCAACAGGAACAATTAGTCTCCATCTTCGCCTACAACCTAGTCCACGGCAACAAGGAGCTCTTCTTTGACGTACACAGCTTTTTGGATCAATTACCAGAGACCTGGTATAGCCAACAGGCTCAGTCAGGGGATTCCATCACTAAGTATGATTTCGAGAGAGATAGTGAAGTTGAGGTTGGCATTATCACTAGCCTGATGAGTAGGGATACCGACAAATCACGAGTTAACAAGCTGTTACAAATTGATGTTGAGGATAGTCAGTCCGTAGTGTTTGAGATTGATTCAACAGCTAATCTCTTAAGCTTCGATATCGTGGGAACTGAAAAGATTGATGGAAGTTTGTTGGTTGCTTACGCTGATGGTACACAAGATAGTTTTGACTTGAGTAAGGAAACCATAATGTTGCCATATGTGGTCCAGCTCTCTAAATGGGAGATAGTCTTTAATATCGAGAGCGACAGTATCATGTTGGAGACGGTTCAAGTTGAATTGAAAGACAATACAGTCGATAGTATTACCTTCAATCTAGTAGGACCCAACGTTGTCTATCTTGACAACATCAGGCTCGTACCATGAAGATCCTCCAAGCCATCGTTAACTACTCCATTACTTACAGTGAACCCATCATTAACTGTTTTAAACACGACAAGCTGTGTCTCATGGATGTCCACAGTGATCCCGACTACAACCGGATGGTCGTCACAGTGCTCGGTGATCCAGAAGCTTTAGTTGACTGCTTGTTTCATTCTGTCAAGAGAGCATCGGAACTCATCGATTTGAGAAACCACGAGGGTGTCCATCCCTTCATCGGGGCTACCGATGTGATTCCACTAGTTCCCTTGGAAGACATCTCAATTTCAGAAGCAATCGACTATGCGAATAAACTAGCTAAGCGAGTCAGTGAGCTAGGTATCCCGGTCTTTCTCTATGAGAAAGCGAAAGACAATAGGAAGCTGCCAGCTATCCGAAAAGGTGGACTCCGTGGCTTAAAAGAAAGACTAGCTAACAATGAAATAATGTTTGATTACGGTGCCAGGTTACATGAAAGTGCTGGAGCGAGCGTCATCGGTGTCCGTGATCCTCTCATTGCCTACAACGTGACTCTAGACAGTCAGGATCTATCGTTAGCTAGACAAATCGCACGACAAATTAGGGAGTCGAATGGGGGACTTGAAGCACTCAGTGCCATCGGGGTCTACTGTCAAACTCTGGGCAAAGTCCAAGTGAGTTGTAATCTTCGTGACTATAAAATTACTTCTCTGGATGATGTTTTTAATGAGATAGAGAGATTGAGTGACAATATTCTTTCCTCCGAAATCATTGGTTGTGTCTTTCGGGATTGTATTAGTAATCCAGATCGTTTGAAATTAACTCGTTTTGATGAAGATATGATCATAGAAAGCTGGGTGAGCCGCTATAAACAAAGAGTTGAACCTTAAAGAGCTTTTGGCTAACCTAGCCAGTGAGGACTATACCTATGCCAGCGGCTGTGCGCTCATGATTCAATGTGCCATGGGGTTGTCGCTGATTGAGATGTCGCTACGCATCAGTCATAAGGTGGGCAGCGTTTTTGATTTTAAGGAGTTAATATCTGTCTGTGAACAGGGAATTGTGAAATCTGTTGAGCATTATGAAAGAGATCATCAGAGTTTATTGGTCTACAAGAAGACATTAAATAGTTCTATTCTATATGAAAGTAGTTCAGATATGTTGGTGTTGGTTGAAGGTTTTTTGAATCAGTTAGACCACTTAGCCAACGAGGTATATCTGAAAACGAAACCGGATTATCTGGTCGGAATCAATATGATAAAACAGGTCAGAGAAGAACTTGTGAATAATTTGCTTATCAAGATGTAAGCCTTTACATTTTTAAGCTTTGGTGCTACAATAGAGTTAATTTTAGTTTATTAGAAGGAGGAAACTACTATGTCTGATTTACTAGCACTAAGCTTGATTTTGTTAACCGCTGCGGTTTTTTGCGTGGCTTACTACTTCTATCGCTGGATCATCCGCAAAGAAGTCATGAACCCCAAAGTGAAAGACATCAGCAATCTCATCGCCCAAGGTTCCAAAACCTTCCTCAGGCAGGAATACACCATTCTCGCCAAGTTTACTCTGGTGGTGGTACTCATTATCTTCATGTTCCTACCTCATCCCATCTGGGACTCCAATCTCCTCGATAATTTCCTCATGGCAGTGGCCTATGTCGCTGGTACGGTTGTCTCCGGTCTAGCCGGTGTCATAGGGATGCACGTGGCAACACACGCCAACTCACGAACAGCCGAAGCCGCCACCCAAGATATTGAGCGTTCCTTTATGTCCAGTTTCAGGGGCGGTGCCGTCATGGGTATGACCGTTGTCGCCTTCTCCACACTCGGTGTCACACTGTTGTTCTGGTTATCGGGAGACGCTGGTCTATTGTTGGGATTTAGCTTCGGTGCCTCATCCTTAGCATTGTTTGCGAAGGCGGGGGGCGGTATCTTTACCAAGACCGCTGATATCGCTGCCGATCTAACCGGTAAGGTCGAGTTGGGCATTCCTGAGGATGATCCACGAAATCCTGCCGTTATAGCTGACAATGTTGGGGACATCGTAGGCGATTGTGCCGGTATGGGAGCGGACCTCTTCGATTCCCATGTCGCTTCACTCTCAGCCGCCCTCGTCATGGCCGTCACCCTAGGTACCCAGGAGGTCTTCACGGTCTTCACATTTGCCGGTCTGGGACTGTTGTCCTCCATCATCGGGGTCTTCAGTGCCCGCATGGGTAAACATAATGACCCAACCCATGCTTTGAACGGTTCTACCTATACGACGTCTATTATCTTTCTAGTCCTCAGTGCCACGGTTTCCTATTTCTTTTCTATTCACTGGCGGCTCTGGGTCGCTACCATCATTGGCTTAGTCGTCGGTGTCTTGATTGGTATCGTATCCGATCGTTTCACCAACGATAAATACACACCCGT